>JAAYGR010000028.1 GCA_012727675.1 Bacillota bacterium | reverse complement strand
TATCATACAGCCTTTACTTCGACAAATCAAGGGGTTCCAGGCAACTTTCAGTATAGAGCAGAAGTTGACTTGGAAGGTAGGGACCGCCAGTCGCCCATGGGGGCGGCTGGCGGTGGGAAGTTCCGGCATCATGCAGACTTCCTGTACAGCCCACTTTCTCCTATATTGTAGTCGTCCCCTCATCATTGGTAATCACTTTGAGGATGTTTACTTCTTCACCGGTTTCAGCGCTGACATATACGATGTAGGGTTCATCATCACCGCTCACACCTTTGAATTCATAACAGAAGGCTTCCTTCAGGTCTTCTGTGGGGATGATGGCTAAGCGGGTGGAAGAGATCTTTAGCTCTGGATTGACTGCTGCTCTAGCCTCTTCCTCACTGATCTTGGGCTCAGGGATCTCCCGTTTATGGTGGGACATGATGTAGCCTAAAGCCTCGTAGCCGATGACCTCACCGTTATCCAGGGCGACATTAACCTTGATAAGATCCGGGTAGATCAGCACATCATCGATCTCCGGTGCGAAGGGGATAACCGCGATATTGTCCGCCCGGGTAGCATACGTAGGCACCATGTTCTTAAACCCCTTGCTGGACAAGAACTGGGTAGCCTTAGCTCCCGCCTCTTCTAGATCCATAGTAGCATCATCTACAGAACGGAAGTTGATCATGTTGAGGATATGGCCGCCTTTGCGGCTGATATCCACAGCAGCCATTACTCCCCGTTCCCCTTGGGCCCGGACTACATAGCTGTACCCGGGAATCTTGCCTTGAATATCCGCGGCTTTCTCCAGTGTCATTCCTTCTTTTAAGGAGTTGGGGAGAAAAGCCAGTACCTTTTCCCTTGCTTCCTCTTCACTTAGTTCAGGCCCCGTCAAACCCTTGGGCTCCCTCTGCTCAACATGATCAGAGAAGGGGCCGTCGTAGATTAGAGTTGGGAATTTCTCAATCCCGTCATTGATCTTAGTGAAGGGATCGTCTGCCAAAGACTTGGTATCTGAGGGCAGTTTCTTTCTAGATACCCGTTCGATTTCCGCCCACCGCAGCTGCCCCTGACTCGCCTGGGACTGCACCTCATGGAGGTTTTGGCTGAGGAATGTCACCTGCTGCCTTAGGTTCTGCAGCTGTTCCCGCTCTTTGGGGGTAAGGGTCTTCCCCATTGTGTGATTCCGCATCAGCATGTAGGCATAATCACCAGATTGGGTTAGAAACTTGGCGACATTCATCAGTGTCTCCTGACCTAGAGGCAGTTGGCTCAAATTGGCCTGGGCAGTCATGGCTTCCTGCCAGACAGTAGCCAAATACCGTACATTTTCCGCCATCCCATTGGCAACCAGTGCTTTCGCTAAACTGACTTCAATTTTTTCGATGCTGTCCACCAGAGAATAGAAAGAGTTCTGGTAGCTGTTAGCAACAGCTATCTCCAAATCCCTGCGGGCATCGTAATGGGTGTAACCCCAATACGCAGCTCCCAATGCAACCGCCAACAACAAAACAATGACCGGAACTGTCCATCTGCCACCCACCGCTGTATCCCCCTTTGCCGTCCACTAGCTCTCTATCTGGCAAACACATGGCTGCCTATTTGCGTAATGATTCTCCTTGACCAAATCCACGGATTCACAGGTTTGTAGGGATTCCAGAAGAATATGGCTCCATATGTGGGGTCATATCCATTGAGGGCATCCCTGGCTGCCCGATAGCTTGTGGCGCTGGGTGTCCTCCGCCAAATCAAGCCGTTGGTAACCGATTCAAAGGCGTGGGGCTGGAAAATCACACCGTTCAAGGTGTTGGGAAACCGGGGATTCCGCACCCTGTTTAGTATCGTGGCTGCCACGGCCACCTGACCCGAATAGGGTTCTCCCTCCGCTTCGGCCGCGACTACTCTAGCCAAGAGGTCTACATTATCGTTGCGGGAAACTCCCCTGGAAGCTACAGCCCTAGTCCGGGCAGTAGCCGGTGCAGCAGTGCCAAAGCCCAGGGCCGCCCAAGTACTAGGTCCAACCAATCCATCCGGAGTTAGACCGTTCCGGGCCTGGAACCTGCGGACTGCCTGTGACGTCTGTGTTCCAAAGACCCCATCAATGCGCCCTTTGTAATAACCCCAGCTCTGCAGCTTCCACTGAACTAGTCGAACATTATAGCCAGTAGATCCCCAATGCAATGTTGGTCGAGTCTGCGCTTCCGCTGTATCTAGTACTGTCACAGGTTCAGCTAATCCCCAAAGTAGCAAGGCAAGCATGACCGCAACCAGTGATAGAGCTATACGCCTCATTCCTCTACCTCCCACTGTAGCTCCTTGTAGACTTTCTATCACCTGCATAGTTCTGAGTTGTACAAGGAGGTTTTGCCTGTAGTGTCTTGCAGTGAGGATGTTTTTATACTTGGTCCAGGGGATTCTTCCGAAAATCTGCAGCGAGATAAAAAAATCCCCCTCAAGCAGAGGGGGAATTAACAGGGGAATGGGTAAAATGGATGAATCTAGAATCTCTCCCGAGGCTGATAACGTGTATGCAGCAGTTTGTGGGATTTTTCTCCCAAGGGCTTGCCTAGGAATTCTTCGTACAGTGTTTGTACAGCCGGGTTTTCATGGGATTTACGCAGCGGCATATCGGCATCTTCTTCGTAAATAGCCCGGATCCTTTCCTTCCGCTCGGCATTGGTAGATGGAATGGGCTGACCGCCTCCCCCTATACAACCGCCTGGACAGCACATGACCTCAATGAAGTGAAAATCTGCTTCCTTTGCTCTGATTTTGTCCAAGAGGCTCTGGGCATGCTGCAGGGAGTGGGCGACAGCAACCTTAATCTCTATTGTTCCGGAACTGGCCCCAGGATTCTCTGCGGCAGCCGCGGCTTCCTTCAAAGGCAGCTCCACAGTTGCTGACTTGATTCCTTCCATGCCACGCACTTCTTCAAAGTCCAGGTTCTCCAGCTCGGTTCCAGTAACCAGTTCATAGACAGTGCGGAGGGCAGCTTCCATTACGCCGCCGGTGGCTCCGAAGATGGCACCAGCTCCAGTAGAAATGCCCAAAGGCTCATCGTATTCTTCCTCGGGCAGGTCTAGTAGGTCGATTCCAGCCTCCCGGAACATGCGGCCCAACTCCCGGGTGGTCAATACCACATCCACATCGGGATAGCCGCTGGCAGTCATCTCAGGACGACCGGCCTCAAACTTCTTGGCTGTACAGGGCATGATCGATACTACAAAGATGTCTTCTGGGAGAATTCCGGCCTTTTCGGCGTAATAGGTCTTGGCTAAGGCTCCGAACATCTGCTGAGGCGATTTGCAGGTAGACAGGTGGGGAAGCAAATCGGGATAGTAGTGCTCAATAAACTTAATCCATCCGGGGCTGCAGGAGGTAATCATCGGCAGGGTGCCGCCGCTAGAGAGCCGCTCCAGGAGCTCACTGCCTTCCTCCAGAATGGTTAGGTCAGCACTAAAATCTGTGTCAAAGACCCGGTCAAATCCCAAGCGCCGCAGAGCTGCTACCAGACGCTTAGTAACCCTAGTACCTGGCGGCAAGCCCATTTCTTCTCCGATGGATACCCGAATCGCCGGGGCTGTCTGTACCACCACATGTTTGGTGGAATCAGCCAGGGCTTCCCAAACCAGCTTCGTATCGTCTTTTTCGATGATAGCTCCCACGGGGCACACTAAAGCGCACTGACCGCAGTTGACGCAACTCAGTTCGATCAAGCTCCGCCAGAAGGGAGCAGTTACAACTGTATTGAATCCTCGGTTAACCGAATCCAACATGCCTACACCCTGGACTTCGTGGCAAACACTGATGCAGCGGCGGCAGTTGATGCATTTATTGGAATCCCTGACTACGGAAGGCGATAATTCATCCAGGGGCAGGCCTCGCTCAACGATGGGAAATGATATTTCCCGAATCCCCAGCCGCTGGGATAATTCCTGCAGCTCACAGTTGAGATTGCGGGCACAGTTAAGGCAGTCCTGGGGGTGATGGGCCAGCATAAGTTCCAGAATGGTTTTCCGTGCTTCCCGCACTCTGGGGCTGTTGGTCTTAACCCGCATACCATCCGACACCGGGTAGGCACAAGCCGGCTGTAAGACTCGCTGCCCCTCTATTTCCACTACACAGATTCGACAGACAGCCTTAATGCTCAGATCGGGGTGGTGGCAGATAGTAGGGATGTCGATCCCCAGCTTCTGAGCTGCCTCTAAAATGGTAGAACCTGCCGCCACCTCAACAGTCTGCCCATCGATTGTCAGATTTACAGTGGCCATTTGCTACCCTCCTTTAAGCAGTTTGGCTAACCTTGTTGCACACCCCAGCTGGACAGATGCCCTGTCTTATATGGGCTTCGTATTCCTCTGGGAAAAACCGCATCGTCGTCAATACCGGGAAAGGCGCTGTCTGGCCCAAAGCGCATAAGGAAGCGTCCTCCATGGTCCTGCTTAGACGCTTAATCAGTTCCACATCTTCTTGGGTTGCCTCCATGCGGGCAATTCTCCCCACCAGTTCATAGAGGCGCTGCGTCCCTTCCCGGCAGGGGGTGCACTGGCCGCAGGATTCATGTCGGAAGAACCGCATGAAAGTCATGACTACATCGATAATGCAGTGGGTATCATCCATAATCAAGAGTGCCCCTGACCCAAGCGCCGAACCAGCAGCAGCCAGAGAGTCAATGTCCATGGGTACATCTAAGAGAGCCTCAGAAAGGCACCCTCCAGAGGTACCTCCGGTCTGGGCCATCTTGAACTTGCGGCCGTTGGGTATACCGCCGCCGATATCATAGATGATCTCCCGCAGAGTTATACCCATAGGCACCTCAATCAGCCCCGCATTGGTGATATTACCTGTCAAGGTAAACACCTTGGTGCCGGGGCAGTTCTCTGTACCTATGCTCCTAAACCATTCGGCACCGTTGAGAATAATGGGCGGCACATTGGCCAATGTCTCCACATTATTGACACAAGTGGGTTTTCCCCAAAGCCCTACCGATGCCGGATAAGGCGGCTTATATCTCGGCTCTCCCCGCTTTCCTTCTATGGAGTTAATCAATGCCGTTTCTTCGCCGCATACATAAGCACCGGCCCCGATTTTGATGTCGATATCAAAATCAAAGTTGGTGCCGAAGATATTCTCACCCAATAGGCCGTATTCCCTAGCCTGCTGCAGCGCATGTTTCAACCGTTCAATGGAGAGATTGTATTCACCTCGAAAGTATATGTATCCCTTGGATGCTCCGATAGCGTATGCAGCAATGGCCATACCCTCTATTACCGAATGGGGATCCCCCTCCAGGATCAAGCGGTCTTTAAATGTACCCGGCTCTCCTTCATCGGCATTGCAGATGATATACTTCTGATCACCTACCGCCCTGAAGGTAAAGTCCCATTTCAAACCAGTGGGAAATCCCGCACCGCCTCGACCCCTCAATCCAGAGTCTTTGATTATCTGGATTACATCCTGGGGCTCCATGTCCCGCAAGACGGTTCCCAGTGCCTGGTATCCGTCACGGGCAATATACTCATCGATATTGTCAGGATCAATGAGTCCGCAGTTCCTGAGGACGACCCGTTTTTGGTGGCTGTAGAAATCCATGTCCGACCAAGTTTGGACTGCCTTAG
>JAAYGR010000318.1 GCA_012727675.1 Bacillota bacterium | reverse complement strand
CCTTCTTTGTTATATTTAGGAAGTTGAACTCAAGGCAACTCATTAGGAGCCACATAGAACAGGGATTTCGGTTCGAGAACCTGGGCCAGCCTTCCAGAGGAGTTCAGACTTATTCTATGGATGGCACGGTCTTGGCACCGCTCGGAGTCCTTATGATGGTATCAAGAGAGATGACTTGAGAGTGTTCTTGCCGTTAGATTTGGTGCCGGGGGCGGGAGCCGAACCGGGCACGCGAGGCTACCGCACGCGATTTTGAGTTGCGCCAACAGAGTGCGTTTGCCTGGGGCGGTGTAGCTTGTACCGCCCCTGATCTGCGGTTTCGGCCTGAGATGTCCTGATTTGTCGGTATTGTTTCGAGCTGTTTGAGCGGCGGTTTAGCGACGGTCAACAAAAAAAGGGCATCCCTCCGCTGCCCCGGCGCTCTTCGATGTCTCATTGTTCCCATACGCTACTGTGTTGTTACTAAGATATGAGCCTCCGATGTTTTGAACAGTTCATATGCCTTGGTATCTAGAAAAACCAGCAAGGTCCTGCAGTATAATTCCCATATCTTTCGCCAGATTGGATCGTCTTGTTCTAGAGTCCGCAGATTAAGCCCCATCGTTCTAGCTTCCTCATGGTCTATTACTTTGCCATGAGAAAGAATGTGCAGTAGGCCCCCTGGCGGGCCACTGCACAATGCCTCCTTTTGAGGTTTTTGTGGCCCTGCCAGGCGGACCTTTGTTTGGGTTGTTTTACATACCGTTATGTGGTGTATATCCGCGCGACCTCAAGCTGCTTGATCTGGTCAAAAATGACTTCATCTTCTTCATCTGCATCTTCCAGCTGCACATCGAAGTTGCCTAAACCCGCTTCGTATGCTGCTTCTAGCAACTTCTCTATCTCTTCCGGACTAGCCTCAATCGAGACTGTGTAGCTGTATCTGTCAATGTCGTATTCAGGCTCGGCCTCTATCCCTAAGTCCCCGGCAAGCTCCAACACATATTGGAGACGCAGGCAGGATAGAGCTGTGAGCAGGTGGTCACCAGAGTCAGTTACCCGTTCGATGAACAGAGTTGCCTTTGCTTTTCTTTTTGCCATACTCCAGTGCGCAGCGTGCCCCCTGGCGGGCCGCCGCGCTATACCTCCTTTTGAGGTTTTTGCGGCTCCGCCAGGAGAGCCCTGTTGGTCTTTTGTATGCCCGCAGAGGTCCTGCCTCCACAGGAGTCGTGGCTTTACGTCAACCTGGAGTCATGCTCCAGGCTGAATTTGCCCTTGCGGGCGAGAAAAACTGTGCAAAGCCTATTTGAGCGTTCGTACCAGAAAACACAGCAACCAAAAAAGGGTGAACATCATCAGGGTCCCAAACACAATCCCTTTGAAGAGCGCTGAGTTAATTTCAGCTTCGAGTTTGGCCTCTACACATCTGAGTTTCTCGTCAATGAGTTCGCCGATTACCTTATACTGGTTTTTATCAGGCACTTTTTGGTTTTGCGCCAATGCCTGATTTATCAGATCTGCCAGTTCCTTGGAGGCTTCCTCGCCAATAGCCTCCTGGACTTTTTTTGGTATGAGGAAGATCTTTGTTTCCACCATGTTCACCACACTCGCCTGAGTTTTGTGAAGGTTTGTTAGGACCCGCCCGGCAGTCTGTGCTAACCAGCGCCTTCTTGACGGCACCAATTGACACAGAGCTGCCGGGCATTCACCTTAACCTCCCTGCCCGTCCCGGGCCCTGCCGGAGACGTACGAATCGAGCACGTCGTATTCGTCTCCGTCGCTGCAGTACAGGGTGACTGTGTTCAGCTGCGTACGGAGGGCACCGACAAGGTTCCGGGCTATGTCCTCGCAGGTCATGGAATCGAAGTCGCTGCCGTTTACGGAGTCGAGTGCGATCACCCTATTATCGAGCAGGACAGCCCACGCTGCCTCCTGATTGTCTTCGCGCGAAACAACTTTTACGTATTCGAGTCTTCTTGGCCCAACAGCAGCGGCAATCAGAGCCTCAAAGACCGGTACTGCAGCCCTAGTGAGCATCCGCTCCCCTGGTGCAGAGCCATACCATAGTTTGGGACACTTACCTGCGTCAGCCGGGTTGCCTCGTTGTGAATTGGGGCAGCCTTCGTCAAACAGGTGACAGTACATGCATTGCTCGTACTTATCGGCATCCCAGAAAATATCACCCATCGACGTGACTGCCGTATTAGCCCGCACCCATAGGCGTTTCAGGGTACGCTCAGAAAGCGAATACCCTTCCCGGCGCAGGCTTTCCGCAACCTTGGACAGCCACTCTTCCTCTGTATTGCAAGATTCAACAGGCGCGACCAGAGCCCTCTCGCAAGAGTCCTCCCAATATGGGCAGGGTTCCTTGCCGCCTTCCGAGTCTGGGTCATAGAAATCGCAAATAGAGCATTTTGGATACGGGTAATAGTGCAGCGGTTCCTTGTCCATACAGCCGGGCAGGCCCTGCGGCCTGCCCACTCTTACCTCCTTCCGGGAGAATCGGCAGGCCGAAAGGGCCTGTTCTGACTGCTGTGTTGAGAACCTCCGTTTGAGGATGGACCCGGGAACGCGGCTAAACACCGCGTCCCTGAACAATGAGAAGCACCGGGACACGCTCAACACGCTTACCCGGACCGGTAGTAGTCCTGTTTAAGCCTTTCCAGGATCTCCTCCCGGGCCTCCTCGAACTTGTTGTCGTGCTCGCCGGTCCGGGCCACCACGTGGGCCAGCTCGTGGGCAACAGCTTCGAGCGCCTCATCGGCGTCCTTGATGTACTGGAAATTGAGCGCTATGTCCACGCCCTGCCCCGCCTCGGCATCTACAGCGGCCCGGAGAGAGACCGGCAGCTCAGTCGACCCGTGGATTGCGACGGGGCATCCAGCGATGCTTTCGGCTATCTTCTTGAGCCGGAGCCACCGGATCCGGCCCGTCCGTCCCCGCGTCATACGCGTCACCTTCTTCGTCAAAGAGGTCGCTCCACTTATCGGAACCAGCCAGGAGTGAAGGGCTGAAGAAGGAAGCGGAGCGCCGCGACCCGTATTTGTAAGTCATATTTGAAAAGTACACTCCTCGTTCCTGTACGAAATCACCGTAGAGCTGCACCTTGCCGGAATCGAGAAGCGCCCACTTGCCCCCTAATAAAGGCAGTACGGCGTCGCCGGCCAGGGCAACCATGACAGCAGCCGCCCTGGTGTCGGACCAGGGACCGGGCGGCAGTGCGCGGCCCTGCTTCCGCCTGCGCAGCTCCCTGATGATCTCCGGAACGAAGTTCAGGAATGTGTTCTGCCAGTCAGCCACAACCCCGTTGTGCGCCAGGAGAGGTT
>JAAYGR010000205.1 GCA_012727675.1 Bacillota bacterium | reverse complement strand
GCCGCGGCACAGTCAACACCGCCGGCAATAACCGGAATCCCTGGAACCAGTCCCGTCGCTTCAGCCGCCTGACGGGTCAACTGGCCAACGACAGTATCGGATTCAAAAACAGCGGGTAAAAGGTCGGAGTCAATCTGGAATATTTCCAGCGCCTCCTCTGACCAATCCCGCTTCTCGATATCAAAGACGTAGTATCCGTAACCTTGAGATGCATCCTGGGTAAATTCTCCGGTCAACCGCTGTACAATATAGCTGTTGGACTGCAGGAATTTGTATGCACTCTTATACACATCTGGCTTGTGATTCTGCAGCCACATCATCTTGGGAACGCAGTAGGCCGGATCGATGCGGTTGCCGCTAACTGAGAGCACGTAATCTTCACCGATATCTTCCCTGATCTTTTCACACTCACTTAAGGCACGGCGATCCAGCCACAGCATGGCAGGGTGCAGGGGACGCCCGTCGCGATTTACCGGCAGGGTGGCCCAGCTGTGGCCAACCACCCCTATGGCCATTACTCTCTTTGGATCCACACCGCTCTCATTGATGAGTCTCTGGATATTAAGGCAAACGGCATTCCACCAGTCTTCCGCGTCCTGTTCCGCCTCCAGTGCTGTTCGCCGATTAACATTATAGGCTTCTGTAACAGTCCCCAGCACTGAACCATCGATGGTATAAGCGGCAGTTTTGCATCCCGATGTTCCAATATCAATTCCGATAAGGATATCCCGTTCCATGGTGCGCACCTCCCCGATGGGTTTGCTGAGATCACGAAATCCCGCGACCTCCATAGGTCATCCGTTAGCCTTCCGATTCGTATAATGCCTTGCCTGGCCTATAAGCTCACCCTCTAGGCATATGAAGCATTTTTCCGGTGAAGCTCCAAGACATACCGCACTGTTGCTTCATCCGAAATGAGAAACTTGGTATATCCTCCTCTAAGAGCCCCCAGAATAGCCCTGGCCTTTACCTTTCCTCCAGCTATAGCAACTACCATAGGAACCCGCTTCAGTTGTTCAAGACTCATTGCTATAAGCCTTGAATTGAGATCTAGCTTGCAAGGCTCGCCGGTGATGCTGAACATCTGCCTGCAGACATCTCCCGCCGATTCCGAGTTTTCAATGTCAGCTTTATCCTTCTCACTAATAGCCCTCATGAAGGCTGAGCCATACGTTGCGATTGAATGCCCGATCCCAACTATGGCCAGGTCCAAAGAGTCCCACAGATCAACAACCGGCTTAATCATGGGGTCAGATGTAATGGTCACCCTGGCCTCAGCACTGCCTGCTATAACCGGAGCATAAATAGCCCGGTACTCACCGCCCAAAGCGGCGGCTAGCCTCTGAACTAAAGCGTTTACTTGAAACTCAGGTTCGATATTTTCCATCCCACCAAACAAAGGCACAACGGTGACGGCCTGCGGCTCTTCTATATCAATATGATTAAGCATTTCCAGAATAGTCCTGCCGCAGCCTAGACCGATATTCCGCTTGCCGTCTATTAAATGCGGTAGGAGCTCGGCAGCAGTAAGGCCCAGGACCTTTCTAAGGACCTGCTCAGATCGGTACTCTCCTGGTACTACAACGGCACCCTTGAGTCCAAAGGTTCTCTGCAACTCCGCTTCCAAGCGTTTGCACCTTTCGTCAGTGGGAGGCACCAGCTCAATCCTTACAATGCCCTGCTCTCTAGCCTTGGTTAGGAGCCGCTGGATCTTAAACCTGCTTAGCCCCAGCTGATCCCCAATCTCTTGCTGGGTCAGTTCCTGCTCATAATATAATTTAGCGATGAGATACAACAGCTTGTCGTTAACAGTGGTCATATACAAAAGAATCCTTCCTACCAAAGATAAGAGATTCTCCTTCTACGAAGGTTGGTCATCGATTGCCGGATATGCACATTTGTGCATCACATATGTGCGCTTAT
>JAAYGR010000027.1 GCA_012727675.1 Bacillota bacterium | reverse complement strand
TATCTACACAGTACTCCCCTTCTTCTACCATGCGGGTTATCCCCCGCACCTGACCCTCAATCCGGCTTAGTCTCACCAACAAGTCCTTCTTGCGGCGGGGATTGGTATGCGCCATCTCTGCTACCCCTTTCTCCCCTAAATAGATCTACTAGATACTATACCCACCCACGGTATATTGTACCCGAACAAGGACCTGCCGACAAGCCGGTTCTTACTCCAGCAGCAGCGGAAATTCTGTTATCCGGAGGTTGGTACAGCCGTATGGGATCAAAGTCAGCTTCTCTGCCTTTTCCTTTGAGCGGGTGGGGCTTTGGGGGATGGGCCCAGCCCAATTTCCCTCCAGCTTCCACTCTGGGACCAACCGGCCGGTGACCTTGAGTTCTATGGGAGCACCGTCAGGTGAAAAAGGCATATGGCCTAATGGTTTCTTGGTAACCCTAATGGATTTGCTGGGATTACTGGGATCTATGACAAGGCCGTAATGCCAAGGAGTAGTAGGATAAACCTCCCAATCGGCATAGGGCTGCACACCGCCGATATGCTTCCAGCTTTCCCCGATTTTCAGCGAATAGACCAAGGGTCCCCGCAGAACAGCTACAGCACCTTGGTACCGCCGCTCGGTCTCAACCTCCATAGGCAGGGTCAATCTCAACCGGTCCCCAGGCTGCCATTCCCTGGTGATAGTCTGGAAGGATTGAGCCGACAAGGCAAGGATTTCTCCATCAGGTAAAGTCAAAGTCGCTCCCTTAGCCCAGGATGGTATCCGGAATGTCAAAGGAAAGGCTACGGTCCGGGCAGACTGGATGGTAAAGTTCAGTATCTCATCAAAGGGATACTCAGTCTCCTCAATAATGCTCACTTCCTGGCCGGTTTCACCTACCCTGGCCGTGACCATCGAAGGGCCGTAGGCTACGGCAACAAGGCCGTTATCTGGAGTTTTCATCCAAAGGCTGGCAGCGAACTTGGGCCACCCCTGATGCATGTTTGCCGTACAGCAGCCAAAATTGGGCTCCAATCCAAAGATGTTGGCATCGGGCCCATTGGTCCAATCCCGCTCCGCCACATTGCAGATCACCTGGTTTACCTGCTGATCATACTGATGAGCCCACATATCTGGAGAGAAAGCGGCCGGCAGAGCATTAAAGGCGATCTTCTCCAACCGATCGGCCAGCACCGAATCGCCCAGGATAGAGATCAGCTGCTCTAGGGAAAACATGTACTCCACAACTGCACACAGCTCGGTCCCTTGGGATGGATTCTTGCCGGCAAGGTGCTCATCTCCGGTGAAGACTCCCGTCACCTGCCCATGGAACTTATCTAGATTCTCCAAGGCGAGGCGAACTGCCTCCCGGTCTTCCGATTCGCCTGATTGACGGTACCACACCCCTGGAGTCTTGATGCCCATGGCGTTGTTGACCACATGGGTCTCCATGTTAATGGTGAGCTGTTTTCTCCGATGTTGAAAATGGACAAAGTGGTCCCGCCAATCGTATCCCTGGCTCTTGACCTTTTCCGCCAGCTCCAGCAGCCACTCTTCTCCAGTCCGCTCATACAGCCAGTGGACAATGAGGATAAAATCTGCCCAGCGGAACTTGGCCCAAGACTCCAGCGGCCGGCTGTCCAAGTTGTCCTGCATATAGCGGCAAAACTTGAGAAGCACTGGTATTACCCGCTCATCTCCGGTAGCTTCATGATACTGTGCAATTACTTTGCAGACGATAAACACCGGCCAGGGATCATACTCAGGGTACTTCCTGTCCCCAAGAACACCTTGTACCGGCCCAATCCAGCCATCTTCCC
>JAAYGR010000204.1 GCA_012727675.1 Bacillota bacterium | reverse complement strand
GAAGAGCGGAGGGGGTGGAGTGCATGGTAACAGCTCTGATGGCAATCCAGCTTTTGGTATCTATAAGCTTGATTGTGGCAGTGATTCTGCAGGAAAGCAAGGGAGAAGGCCTAGGCTCCATTGGCGGGGGCACACAGACATTTTTCCGAGGTGTCAAGGGTATTGACGAAGTTTTGGAGCGGGTTACTACCTATTTAGCCGTTGCTTTCATGCTTTTGTCCTTGATTCTCACCTTTATTTAACTTGCGGCTGTCGAGCAACCAGCCGTATTTAGAGAGTGAACCCAGCCTTCACCTTCTCAAAGGAACATATAAAGCTTAATAACCCCTGGGTTTTTGATGCCCAGGGGCTTTTTTGTTTAAGAGGATACTTCTAGCCCCAAAGAGAATACCTTAAAGTGTAAAACGAGAGGGAGAGGGCGGTGCTGCCGTTGGTAGTATACGTAATATTGGCCCTGGTCTTTGCAGTTTTTGTTGCCCTTTTCGCAGTGCAGAACGCAACTCAAATAACGGTCACCTTTTTGGCTTGGCAGTGGAACACGTCAGTAGCGGTGGTTATTTTGGGAGCAGCGGCCTTTGGGGCAGCTTTCGGGGGGCTGTTGGCACTGGTTCGGGAGATTCAGCTGAAGCTTAAGCTGCGGGGTGCCCAGGGGCAGGTGCGGCGCCTTGAGACTCTCTTAGAAGAAGTCGAAGCGGCAAGGACAAAAGCACAAGAACTGTCCTCGAAGGCAGGTTCCGTAACGGAACAACAGTAAGAAGAGTCTTGGAGTGAATTAATACATGAATTATATATCTGCGCGCTGGCAGTTAACAGCGGGGGATCCGGCCAAAGAGGCGGCTTTGCGCCGTGCCTTGGGAATTTCTGCTCCTTTGGCCAGGATTCTCGTAGGGAGAGGCATCGATACCACGGAGGCTGCAGCGGAGTTTTTCGACTTCAGCTGGGAAAGAGTGCCTTCACCCTGGCTGCTGGCGGATATGGAGCCCGCCTCCCGCCGTCTGGCGGAGGCGGTTAAGAAAAAGGAGCCCATCACCGTTTACGGTGATTATGATGTTGATGGAGTCACGGCGGCTGCCCTGTTGGTTCAGGTCATAGGTGAGCTGGGCGGCAGGGCTATGTACTACATTCCCCACCGGGCAGAAGAGGGATACGGCCTGCACCAGGAAGCGCTGGCAGAGATCAAAGGGCAAAGCCGCCTGGTTGTGACAGTAGACTGCGGCATTTCCGCGGCTGCCGAGGCTGAGTATGCCCTGGAGCAGGGAATGGAACTTGTGATTACCGACCATCATCAGCCGGGCAGGGAACTTCCCAAGGCAGTGGCAGTGGTCAATCCCAATCGGCCCGATTGTTCATATCCCACCAAGGAACTGGCGGGGGTAGGTGTTGCCTTTAAACTGGCCCAGGCGGTGGCCAGGCTCCTTACCGGGAATGACCAGCAAGGCGATGACCTGGTCAAAAAGTATCTGGATTTGGTAGCCCTGGGCACAGTTGCCGATGTGGTACCCTTGATAGGGGAAAACCGGATTCTGGTTCACATGGGCCTTGAGAATTTCGGGCAAAGATCCGTGGGCTTAACTGCCTTGATGGAGGTTGCGGGCTTGGCTTCCCGTGATATTTCTACAGGGAATCTGGCCTTTGGTTTGGCGCCCCGCATCAATGCTTTGGGCAGACTAGATGATGCCGCTGCCGCTGTCCGTCTCTTGCTGACAGATGATGCCCAAGAGGCCAGGAGACTGGCCCAGGTCCTCGATGATGCCAATCAACAGCGGCGGGCCATAGAAGATCAGGTAACTGAAGAGGCTGCTGCCATGGTTGAGGCGGAGGTTGATCTGGACAAGGAATGGACCTTGGTCTTGGCATCTCCCGATTGGCATCCGGGAGTTATCGGAATTGCCGCCTCCCGGTTGGTTGAAAGATACCACAGACCCACCATCTTGATCAGCCTGGGGGAAGAACCGGGAAAGGGCTCAGGTAGAAGCATTGACGGTTTCGACCTCCACCGGGCCCTGGAGACTTTAAGTCCCCTCTTTGAACGCTTTGGGGGACACAAGATGGCAGCAGGGCTGACCATTCGAAGGGAAATGATCCCTAAGCTTCGACGGGAACTGAACAAGCTGGCTCAATCGGTGCTGACGAAGGAGGATCTGGTTCCCACCATTCGAATTGATGCCCAGGTAACCTTGGATGAGATCGATATGGCCTTGCTTGAGGATCTGGAACGCTTGGCTCCTTACGGAGTAGGGAATCCTACGCCGGTATTGGCTGCCAAGTCCTTGGCTCTTCGCAAAGGCTTTACCGTTGGAAAGGATAGGTCCCACCTTAAGCTGTTTGTCTCCAGCGGCGGCGAAGGACCCGGGGCCGGTCTTGAGTTTTCCGCTGTAGGCTTTAGGATGGGTGGGAGGTTAGGCCAGGTAGAAGGAGCTGCCCGGGTGGATTTGGCCTTTCAGCCCAAACTCAACGTATGGAACGGCCAGACCAACATCGAACTTTACCTCAAAGACGTGAAGCTGCCCCCAGAGGAGGCAAGGCAGCAGCTCTTTCTTCAGAGTCTGCAGGATTACGTCAAGGTTCATGGGAGCCGCAGGCAGGCAGGGCGAGAGAAGATGGTGCCCACTTCAATGCCGGCAGCCTTCCCCGGCAGAGTCTTCGACTGGCGCAGTCAGGAGACCAAGGGCGCGGTTTTCCAGGAGCTCTCCGCCAAGGCAGGTGCAGCTTTGCTTTATGCTGGCGAGCCCCGGCATGCAGCGGCTTTGGCAGAGGGGCTGACGGAGAGTTCGTTTTATCGGGGGCGGGTGGGGCTTTATCATGGACTGATGGCCCCTGAGGAGTGCTTGACACTAAAGGAAATGCTGAAGGAAGGGAAGCTGGCCTTAGTAATTACCGCCGAACCTGTAGATGATGAGCTTCAGAAATCCTTTGCCAGGCTGGTGCTCTATCAGCTGCCGTTGACTCCCAAGGATTTTCACTGGGCTTGGAGTTTTAGCGGTCCAGAGCTTTATCTTGCCTATACTGCAAAGGACCTGGACAGAAATCAATCTTTGTGGTCCCGCTTATATCCAGCAAGGGATCAATTGGTCCAGCTTTACCTGATGATGGGGCGGCAGGGAACCTCGGGTCAGGTGGAAGTCAGCCGCAGCTGGTGTTCTGAGAGAGCCCTAAACTTGGAGTGGCAAGGTATCTGTCTGGGGCTTCGGGTCTTTCTTGACTTGGGCCTGATTGAGGCGGAAGGGACTTCCATTTGGGAAAAAGCCGACAGTATCCGGGTTCGGCTGCTGCCGGCACCCAAAAACAAGCTGGACTTGACTAGATCCATAAGCTATAATGAGTGTGTGAAATGGCGAGCTTATCTTGATTCTTATGGACAGTGGGCCCTTGAGACGCCTGTTTCCCGCTTTCAGGAGCAGGACGCCTGGAAGATAGTTTTGGGAGCCTAAACCATCTTGTCAACGGACTTTATCTTTGGAGGTGAACATGGTGGGCAATCCCAGCCATGTCGGTACGATTGCGTCCGCCGCTACTATGGATTTACGCAGCAAAATTCGAGTTATTGCAGATTTTCCTAAGCCGGGTGTAAGTTATAAGGATATTACAACGCTACTGAAGGACGGTGCCGCCCTAAGGTATGTGGTGGACCGGATGGCGGAGTACTATGCAGACAAGCCGGTTGATGTAATTGTTGGTGTTGAGTCCCGGGGGTTTCTGTTTG
>JAAYGR010000203.1 GCA_012727675.1 Bacillota bacterium | reverse complement strand
GTGCTGGTAAAGTGCCATTTGTATGCTTAGTCGCTGCTCTTCAGCGATGCCCTCCTGAGGCGCTTTACATCCTTCAATGGCGGAAGACCGAAAAGGTTCTTATAGTCTCTGCTAAAGTGGGAGGCATCGTTGTACCCTACCCTATAGGCCGCGCTGGCGGCATTAAGGTTTTCAACCAGCATAAGTCGCCGGGCTTCCTGGAGCCTAAGCTGCTTTTGAAACTGCAGGGGAGTCATGGCAGTGACTGTCTTGAAGTGGTGGTAGAAGCTGGATTCGCTCATACCAAGCTCCCTGGCAATCTCCTCCGTCTCAAGGGGCTGGTCCAACTGGGAGCGAATCAAGGCGATGGCCCTTGCAATCTCATGGGTATGACCGCCCTGGGCTGCAATGTAGCAGAGCCTAGCTCCCTGTTCACTTCTTAAGAGGCGGTAGATGATTTCTTGGATGATGAGGCGCGCGAGGAAAGGTGCTTCGGACGGGCTATTCACCAGTCTTACCAGCCGCACCACTGCATCCAGTAGAGCGCCGCTAAGTGGGCTTACCGCCACTGCCCGCACATTGCCGGAACTTCCTAGATGACCGGCGGAAACCATCACCGCACTGACCATCCCGGGATCAAGCTTCACACTAAGGGCGAGGTAGGGTCTTTCCGGCGATGCTTCGGTAACGTGACTGACGATGGGAAGCTCCGAGGTAACCAATAGGTAGTTCATGGGATCGTACCCGTAGCACTCATCTCCTAGAAAAACCTCTTTCCTCCCTTGGGCAATCACGCAGAAGGCAGGGTCTGACACGCTGTGGACAAGCTCCGTGGGCGAGGAATATCGGTGAAGCCGAAGCCCCTCAAAGGGCTCCACAGTGCCCTCTGTTTGGAGTGCCCGTCTGAGGCGATCAATTAGTTCAGTCCTGTAGGCGTGGAACCGCTGCTTTGTGAGGTCAATCCTGCGATATATGGAATCAATGTCATCCAACATTTTAACAAGCTCCCCATCTCTTTATCACTCACTAGTTTTCCTTCGGACAACCCCTGGATTTCATAAGACATCTCAGAGTAATGATATCACAGGTTTGATATACAGACCAATAAATTGGAGTATTACACAATAATCCGAGAGGATTGTTATATCCAACTGCGTCTTGCCGTGCTATGATACAGTCGAGTCCGAGGAACCAATTCCTGGAAGGCTTGTCTGCGTCTATTTATGTTAGAGGGACATCTTAGATACTTAAACCTGTAGAGCTGCTTTCTGATCTTTGAGAAAGTATATTTTTGAAGGGGGAGGAAAATGGAAAAGCGTAGACTTGGAAATCTAGAGGTTTCTGCTCTTGGACTGGGCTGCATGCGTATGAGCTGGAGTGACACTCCCGTTGATAGGGACGACATGATCAAACTGATCCGGCAAGCCGTAGAGCTTGGCATTACCTTCTTTGATACCGCGGAGGTATACGGCCCCTTTACCAATGAGGAACTTCTTGGTGAAGCCTTGGAGCCCTTCAAGGGGGAAGTGGTCATCGCTACCAAGTTCGGATTCAAACACATTCCCGGCAAAGGACCGACAGCCGGTTCTGGTCAAGACAGCCGGCCGGAGCAGATCCGGCGGGTTGCCGAGGCCTCCCTCAAGCGCCTTCGGGTCGAAGCTATTGATCTCTTTTACCAGCACCGTGTTGATCCAAAGGTACCTATAGAAGATGTTGCCGGAGCGGTGCAGGATCTTATCAGGGAGGGCAAGGTCAAGCATTTTGGGCTCTCGGAAGCAAGTGCAGAGACCATTCGAAGGGCCCATGCTGTCCAGCCGGTTGCAGCAGTCCAGAGCGAATACTCCCTCTGGTACAGAGAACCAGAGAAGGAGGTACTGCCAACCTGTGAAGAGTTGAACATAGGTTTCGTACCCTTCAGTCCCCTGGGGAAAGGCTTCTTGACCGGGGCAGTAGATGAAAACACAACGTATGAAGACTGGGACCTGCGGGCCAGAATTCCTAGATTTGCACCGGAGGTACGGAAGAACAACCTGGCCCTGGTGCACAGGATCACCGAGTTTGGCAAGAGAAAGGGTGCAACACCAGGGCAGATAGCACTTGCATGGCTCCTTGCCCAGAAGCCGTGGATTGTGCCTATCCCCGGTACAAGGAAACTCGAGCGTCTGAAAGAGAACATCGGGGCGGTGGATATAAAGCTCACCGATGAAGACCTCCACGAGCTCGAGGGCATCCTTTCTGAGGTAACTATCATAGGAGGTCGTTATCCAGAGAGTTTGGAAGAACTCACCGGTCGGTAGCCTTGGCGTTAATGCTTAATTATTTGGCTCCCTAAATAGGAAAGGAGATTGCCAATGAAGGTAATGCTGGTGAACGGCAGTCCAAACAAGGAAGGATGCACATACACTGCCCTTACAGAGGTGGCCAAGACGTTGAACCAGGAAGGTATTGAGACTGAGATGTTTTGGATAGGCAACAAACCCATATCAGGTTGTATCGCATGCCGGAAATGTAGAACAACGGGGAGATGTGCAATTGATGATGTTGTAAATGAGTTTCGTGACATAGCTGAAGATGCAGATGGGTTTATCTTTGGGACGCCTGTCCACTACGCTGCCCCCAGCGGAAACATGACATCCTTTATGGATAGGCTCTTCTATACCGATCACGGGAATGCCGATAAGATGTTCTATCTGAAACCAGCCGCCTGTGTGATAGCAGCCAGGAGGGCCGGTACAACGGCTACGTATGATCAAATGAACAAGTATTTCGGTTTACATCAAATGCCGATTATATCGGCCAGGTATTGGAACATGGTCCACGGGGCAAAACCAGAAGATGTGTACGAAGATAAAGAAGGGCTGTATAACATGCGGGTGCTGGCAAGAAACATGGCGTTTTTCTTGAAATGCAAACAGGTCGCCCTTCAGCATGGTGTTAAGCTACCGGAAAGAGAAGCCCCTGTGTTTACGAATTTTGTGAGATGACTTAACTGGGAAGCACTTTGC
>JAAYGR010000026.1 GCA_012727675.1 Bacillota bacterium | reverse complement strand
TTCTACCATGACCTGGTGTCCCCGACTGGTCAGCTCCTCGACACCGGCTGGGGTCAAGGCTACACGATTCTCGTTATCCTTTATCTCCCGAGGCACGCCAATAAGCATTGTCTCACTCCTTCCCCATGGGAGTACACGCCGTCCTGGATTTCCAAAACAGGCTGGAACTTCGCATGAAACCTACTCTACCAGATAAACCTGGAGTAAGTTGGTTGAACCGGGCTTATCAGTGAGAACACCGGCAGAAATTGTAACTATATCGCCTTTGGATACGAGACCCGAACGCAAGGCTGCATTAATGGAAACATCCAGCATACCATCAATGTCGCTGGTTGGCGGCACCAGAATTGGACAAACACCCCACACCAAAGCCAACTGCCGTACAACTTGTTCATTGGGTGTCATAGCGAGAATTGGTGCATCGGGTCGGTAACGGGAAACCATCCGAGCTGTGCTTCCTCTTTGGGTAGAACAGATAATAGCCGCGGCATTCACGGCTCTACAGGTGTGCCATGTCGCGTAACTAATGGCCTCGGCGATGGAGAGGCTGTGGTCAAAATTCTTTATCGTCGTAAACTTCTCCCGGTCTAAGGACTGCTCCGCCCGCTGGGCGATACGGCTCATAATCTCAACTGTAAGCACCGGGTACTTGCCGACGGCTGTTTCGCCAGACAGCATAACTGCATCGGTACCGTCGAGGATAGCCGAAGCCACATCGGTAACTTCTGCCCTAGTGGGCCGGGCATTGCGGATCATTGAATCTAACATTTGGGTAGCGGTAATGACAGGCTTACCCGCCTCATTGCACTTGGATATGATCATCTTCTGGATAAAGGGGACATCTTCAGGCCGCATCTCTACCCCCATATCCCCTCTGGCAACCATGA
Source organism: Bacillota bacterium (assembly GCA_012727675.1). Lineage (GTDB taxonomy): Bacteria > Bacillota > Limnochordia > DTU087 > DTU087 > DTU087. Next base: position 833 of record JAAYGR010000026.1, on the reverse strand, counting down.
TTCCATCGGCGGCTGCGATGATCTCATCGATATTTTCTACGCCTTCATGGTTCTCGATCTTAGCGATAACTGGTATATCTGCCCCTGCAGAGCGGATAATTTCCCGTACAGTCTCAACACCTTCTGCGGTGCGGACAAAGGAGGCAGCTACCATATCTACGCCGTGCTTCACACCAAAGTGGAGATCCTCAATATCTGCTTCTGTAACTGCCGGCAAATCCGCAGACACCCCCGGCAGGGTGACTCCTTTCCGGCTGCTCAACTCTCCTCCAACAACTACCTGGCAATATACATCATTCCCTTTGACCTCTGTAACTTCCAGTTTTAGCAGCCCGTCATCGAGATAAATGACATTGCCCGGTCCTACATCTTGAGGCAGTTTTTGGTAATTTACTGATACTCTCTCGGCGCTTCCTACACATTCCTCAGTGGTGATGACAAATGTCTGCCCCGCTTCAAGCATCACTTTTCCCGGAATATCCCCAATCCGGATCTTAGGACCCTGGATATCCTGCATAATGCCCAAGACTGCACCCTGCTCCTTAGCTACTTTCCGCAGCGTCTTTAGGCGAGTCAGGTGTTCTTCGTGGGTTCCGTGGGAAAAGTTGAGTCTGGCTACATTCATCCCGGCCTTCAAAAGCTGTGCTATCACATCTGGACTATCACTGGCTGGTCCGATGGTACATACTATTTTGGTCTTACGCAACGGTCATCCCCCTCTAGTTCTGTCTACCACTTGCCCTTATTTATAGGATACATTACCAATGTTTCAAATTAGAAAACAAAGTGGCGAGGTCCCGAAATCCGAGAATACCTCACCACCATAACTTGTA
>JAAYGR010000202.1 GCA_012727675.1 Bacillota bacterium | reverse complement strand
TTGTAACACCCCACCAAGAGCTGCTGGATGACAGTGTCGAGATGGTTATACTGCCGGGCAGTGAAGGTGAGCTGGGAGTATATCCCGGCCACATACCGCTGGTTACTACCCTAAAGGATGGAGAGATTCAAGCCGGCAAGGGTGAAAGGGAGCGGCGCTTTCGGGTGGTCGGCAGCTGGGCCAAGATATCCAGTGAACAGGTAATAGTATTGGATAGGGAAGCTGAACCTCTCGATGGTGGAAAGCAGTAGGATAGCGTGGGGGAGAACGTAATACGGTGGCCGATCCCGTTGTGGTGGGCCAAGGGGAAGGTTAGATAACACTCTATAGAAAATGGCGTTAAGAATGCGCTTGGCGGTTTGTTCTATGCGGTGGGGAGAAGTACTCCCCACCTCTTTTGTGTGAGTCTATTTCTGAGCTGGCGGTTGTAAGGCCCTGGTCTCAATTGACGATGAAATGTGGGAGTGGTATATTAGCGATTGGGTGTTTTGTGAAGATCAGTGTTCCATTTACCCTGTTGGCGGTTACAACTGGATATTTGTCGAGTTGGCTCATCTGGATCTAAGAGTGGTTTAGATAGTTGGAGGACTGGGCTTGTGGAACGACTGACAAGCAAAGGTTACCGTGTAGGGAACACTGAGAATGGGTATAAGATAAGAGGACGACAGGTAAGTGGAAATGTCTGTGTAAGAAATTTGCCAGGGCTTGGGCGAGTTTCTTTTTTTGGGGACCGGAGCTGGAGAGCTGCCTTTGCGGTTTGGACCTTAATGGAGGGTTGCCATGTGAGAAGAGTAACTGCTCTTTGTGCAGCTTTGATGGTTGGGTTGGTACTTTTCAGCGGCATAGGTCTCGCGGAGGGAAAAACCCTTTCTGTTTTTGTCAGCATACTGCCGCAGAAGTATTTTGTGGAACGGATCGCAGGCGGCAGTGTCAATGTTTCTGTCATGGTTCAGCCTGGAGCTAGTGCAGAAACCTATGAGCCGTCACCAAGGCAAATGGCTGAACTGGCAGAAGCACAGATTTATTTCCGGATTGGGTTGCCCTTTGAAGATGCTTGGCTGGAAAGAATCCACCGCAGCAATCCTCATCTGTTGCTGGTGGATACCCGGCAGGGTATCCAGCTTAGACCAATCGAGGGCCATCACCACCACGACAAAGAGTCGGGTCACGGTTCAGCTCACCTAGAAGGATTAATGGATCCCCACATTTGGCTGAGCCCTATCTTGGTGACACAGCAGGCAGAAACCATCTACACAGCGCTAGCGGCCTTGAATCCTGCAAAGAGAGACGAATATAAAGGGAATTACCGGATGTTTGTCGAGGACTTGGAGGCAGCGGATCGGGAAATCCGCTCCATTTTGAAGGATGTCCGGGGAAAGAAGTTTATGGTCTTTCACCCGGCGTGGGGTTACTTTGCCGATGAATACGGGCTAGTTCAGGTCCCCATAGAAGTCGAAGGCAAAGAGCCCAATGCCAAGGAGCTGGCCCAAATAATTGATTTGGCCCGCCGAGAAGGGATAACAACTATCTTCGTGCAAAGTCAGTCCAACATCAAGCAAGCTGAGACGGTAGCCAAGGCAGTCAATGCCCAGGTAGTGCAGCTGGACCCTCTAGCGGAGAATTATCTTGATAACCTGATACATACAGCTGAGGCAATTGCGGCTGGAGTGCGGTGAGGATCATGGCTGAAGTTGTTGAGGTAACAAATGTTGATTTTTCCTACGGCACAGGAAATACTCTCCAGGGGATAAACCTTCAGGTTACGGCTGGCGAGTTCCTTGGTGTGATAGGCCCCAATGGGGGAGGCAAGACAACCCTGCTCAAGCTCATCGCGGGACTCCTGGTTCCCACCAGCGGGCAGGTTAGGGTATTTGGACAGCCGGCTGCCCGTTCCGGCAGGCTTATCGGCTATGTCCCCCAGTTCGCCGATGTAGACCGCACCTTCCCCATTACGGTGCAGGAGGTAGTCCTGATGGGACGGCTAGGCCTTACCACCTTCCTAGGAGGCTATCGGGAAGAGGACAAGCAAGCAGCCAGGAGAGCCATGGAGCAGATGGGGGTTTGGGAACTCAGACAGAGGCGGCTGGGAAACCTCTCTGAGGGACAGAGGCAGAGGGTGCTCATTGCCCGTGCCGTGGCCGGTGAGCCAAGACTTTTGTTATTGGATGAGCCCACTGCCAGCGTCGATGGTGAGGCGGAGGCCGCCATTTCAGAGGTGTTGGGCAGGCTGCATAAAGCCATTACCATTATCATGGTTTCCCATGATCTGGAGCTTCTGAAAAGCCATGTTGATCGCATTATCTACGTGAATCGGCGGCTGCAGCCGGTGGTAGGCGATTTGGACCTATCTTTGGGCAGATTCTTGCAGCTCGGGCATTGATAATAAAGAAGGTGGCGCCACATGGACGGATTCTTCCAGGCTTTGTCAACCTACAGTTTTCTGCAGCATGCGCTTTTGGCTGGCATTCTGGCCAGCATTGCCGCAGGAATTGCCGGTACATATGTGGTTGTCAAGCGAATCTCCCTGATTAGCGGCGGGATTGCCCACAGTATTCTAGGCGGCATGGGAATTGCCTATTATTTTGGCTTTGATCCTGCCCAAGGAGCGGTGATATCTGCCCTGATTGCCGCGGTGATTATCGGACTAGTCAGCCTCAAAGCCCGGCAGCATGAGGATACAGTGATCGGAGCACTTTGGGCCATCGGGATGGCCCTTGGAATCGTCTTTATAGCCAGGACGCCGGGCTATAATGTTGATTTGATGACCTTTCTTTTTGGGAACATTCTGCTGGTATCATCGGAGGATCTGATCCTCATTGCCTTACTAGACGGTTTCATTCTCGCTATCACAGTCCTTTTCTACAAACAGTTTCTAGTAGTGGCCTTTGATGAAGAGCACGCCAGGCTCCGGGGTATGCCGGTTGAGTTTCTATACCTGCTCCTCTTGATGCTGCTTGCCTTGACCGTTGTGATTCTGATCAAGGTCGTGGGACTGATCTTGGTCATAGCTCTACTCACTCTGCCTCCAGCCATTGCCAACCGCTTTGCCGGCGGTCTTGCTCAAATGATGCTGCTAGCTGTCGGTCTCGGCATGGTTTTTAACGCCGCGGGGCTGTTGGTTTCTTATCAGTTGGACCTGCCGACGGGGGCAACCATTGTGCTTATCGCTGGAGCAGCTTATCTTTTGGCCCTCATAGGTCGACATTTCCAAAAAGCCCCTGCTGGGGAAAGCAGGGGCCAGTATTCTAGCTAAGCCGATCTTTAGCCAAGCCAGTCTTCCAGTTGAGTGAGGATCTCTTTGGCAGTAGGTGGACATCCCCGGATGTGCTGTGGACAAACCTTGGCAGTGCAGCTGCCGATACCGTAAGTAGTCGCGGCGCTTCCGGCAGCAGACAGGGAATCCCCAGCACTTTTCTCCTTGAAACCTTGTCCAATGGCAAAGGATATGCCGGCAGGCAGTCTTCTGTGGAGCTGCTCATACCGCCAGAGGGCATATATGAGGCTGGCATAACAGCTGGAGCATGCCTGGCGCTGCTCAATGATGCTGTCGTAGCGCTCTGCCACCCGATTGGCCGGTTGCTGTGGAATCCTGTCAGTATCCTTCACTCCGTGCTCGACAATCTCGGCCTTAGACAGGTCTGCTGACCCAACTCCCAGATCCGCCGCCATCTTTACATAAGGCACATCACGAAGCTCATAGCCCATCAGCTGAACGGCATAGGCATCCACCAGTACGGGGTCGGTTCCGATGATAATCTTATCCATGCGGATAGGTGTACCGCCTTCTTCAAAGGTTAGATCGCCGATGATGCCGTCAACGATGATCCAGCCGTCTTTGACAATCCTGCTCAGTGCCGCGATGGGCCGATGGAGGCCGAGGGTATGAAAGCGTCTCTTTTCCCGGTCAGGAATGCATCCCTTCAAATTCTTGAGGGCACAGGTAATCCTGGTCTGACAGTGGGCTTTGAGCACAGGCATATTGATGAGAAAATCAGTTGCCAGGATCTCTTCACAGACCTCGATTTCTACACCGTTGAACTCTACCTTCCTTGCTTTATCCCGCTTTAGGTCGATCAAAGGCACGTTGTACTTTCGGCTGATCTCCTCATAGCCGCATACTCGGTAGGCATGACTGGTGCTGCGTTCACCAACCCACGACCCTTCGGCGATTCTGATATCCCGATAGCCCGCTTCCTGCAAATACTGGATGATACAGGCCACCAACTCCGGGTCAGTGGTAGCCCCTGATGAAGAAGGCCTGGCCACCACGAGATTGGGTTTGATGGTTATCCGGGCATCCTTCGGCGGCTGGGGCAGCTCAGCAAGGACCGGTCGCATCAAGTCCAAGGATGGTGATTCTGTATAGACAACATGCAGTTTTGAGCTCATCTTCAAACCTCCTGTTTTTCTAGGAAACTAGCTGGAAAGAGTCCTTAACGTAGATTCGTTACGGCAGTGGTGAAACCCTGTATGGTGGTAAAACCTGTTTCAGGCAGGGATTTTCCCCGCTTTTGAGAAAAATATGGGGGACAAGGGGGGTGGAGTAAATGCTGAGAATTGTCATCGGCCGGGCGGGAGTCGGCAAGACCCACCGGTGCTTGACGGAAATAGTCCAGGAACTGAAAAGGGACCCGGCAGGACCGCCGCTGATCCTAGTTGTACCGGCAGAGTCCACCTTTGCCATGGAACAGGCACTTCTGAGAGGGGCGGAGCTTCCTGGAATGTGTCGGGTGGAGGTATTGGGGTTCCGCCGCCTTTTGTGGCGGATTCTCCAGAGTGCAGGGGGAGTGCCGGAAACGCCCTTAAGCGACCAAGGCCGCAAGCTCCTTTTGGCCAGCTTGCTTCACACCCTTAAGGATGAGCTGACTATCTTTCGAGATTCAGCCGAGCATTGGGGTTTTGTAGAGCGGCTCAGCCGCACCATTCAGGAGCTGGAGCAGGCTGGACATGGTGTGGATGCTGCAGGGAGGGAAAGCCAGGCGGAACTGGATGAAGCAGCCCGCTGGATATCCCTAGAAGCCATTCAAAATGCTTACGGCAGTGAAGACATCCTGCAGGCCAAGGCCCGGGACCTAGCCCTGATTTGGACAGCCTATCGGGGGAAATTGGCGGAGTTGGGATTAACCGATGGGGACCACTGCTGGCAAAGGGCAATACAGGGTGTTGATAAGGCCCGGTTTCTGGACGAAGCTGAGTTTTGGATTGATGGAATAAACGGGTTCAGGCTACGGGAAAAGCAGCTCATAGGTGAATTACTTGGGGAAATCAGGCAGATGACCATTACTCTCCGCCTAGATCCCTTGGCTCTTTGGGAGGGGAATAGTGAAGTTTTTGCTTACAGCCTTGCGGCTTTAGATGAGCTTATTGGACTTGCGAGGGAGGCGGGAATACCCCATCAGGTTGAGACCCTCACCGGTGAAGGAGAGCTTGCACCGATAGAGTCTCATTTGGAGTTTCATCCGGCGCTTGGAAAACCTCCGCTGCCCCGGAGGTTCAGAGACAGGGAGGAGCTAGCCCATTTGGAGGAGCAGCTTTGCTGTCCAAAGGGAACCCGGACACCCTTCCCGCATGTTCCTTACAACCTAAAGGTTGTTTCCCCCTCCAACCGCAGGGATGAAGTTGAGCAGGTCGCCCGCTATCTTATTGGACAAGCCCGGGAAAGGGGCATAAGATGGCGGGATATGGCGGTTGCTGTCTCCGATCTTAGTTTGTATGAGGGAATTCTGACAGAGGTCTTCTCAGACTGCGGTATCCCCTTTTTCCTCGATCAGTCCCGCCCGGTCCATTGGCATCCCTTGGTGGTTTTTCTAAGTGGTGTCATGGAACTGCTGACCAGGGGTTGGAGAACTGAGACGGTGATCCAGATCCTCAAGTCGGACATGATCTCCACCAGTCGTTCCATCATAGACCAGTTGGAAAACTACCTTTTGGCCAACGGCATCGATGGTGAATTGTGGATAAATCCGGCTGTCCAGGAACGGCTAAGGCGTGTCTTTACAGATGAAGCACACCTTGAGCAGCTCCTAGGACCTTTGCTCCGGCTTTATGAACAGCTTCATGGGATGGGAGAGGTTCTCCTATCTGGAACAGAGCTGATGACGGCCCTCTGGAGTCTAATCGAGGAGTACGGTATTCCAGAACGGATCGACTATTGGGCGAGTCTTGAAGTAGGGCAGGATGACGAGAGGCCTTCTTCCAATTATTCGGCCTGGAACCGGGAGGAAGCCGAGCATGTGGATATATGGAACCTATGGGTTGAGCTGGTTGATGACTTTATGCAGACCTTAGGGAAGCAGCTCATGACGCCGGCTCAGTTTGCCAATATGCTCCAGGCCGGATTGGATAACCTCCGTCTAACCCGTATTCCCCAAGGTCTTGACCAAGTGCTGGTGACAAGCCCTTTGCGGATTCTAAACAGCGAAGTGCGGGTCTTGGCTGTCTTGGGGGCCGATGAACAGCATCTTCAGCTGGCCGGTGGAGAAGATACTATCTTAAGTGATGCTGAACGGAGAGCTTTGCAGGCTGTGGGCTGGAGCCTTGAACCCCAGGGTGAGCTCCAGCGCTTGAGGGAACCCCTACTCTTGTATTCTCTCCTTACCAGGGCTAGAGACGGCTTGTACATCAGCAGTCCCCTTGCAGATGGAGACGGGAAAGCCTTGGAACCTGCTGGAGTGGTGAAGGATATTAGGGCCCTGTTCCCACACCACGACTTGGATGAGCCGGAAATCTGCCTGCCCTGTACAATAGCTGATGCGGCTCGCTTTACGGCCAAGGCACTTAGAGCAGTGAAGGACGGCCTGCAGCAGGCTTCGGATCTATTCCAGGATGGTTTCGTCCTAGGCCTCTACCAGTGGTTGGTTGACATTGAACAGGGCAGACCTGCCCTGCGGCGATGCTTAGCCGGGTTGGGCTACACCACCAAGGCTGGACCTTTGAGCAGTACGGTGGTGCAGCAGTTTTGTGGAGATATGTTGATGACCAATGTTTATCAGCTGGAAGCGGCTGCCCAGTGCCCCTATCAGTATTTTGCCGGGGCAGTACTGCGGCTGGAGGAGAGGGAGAGGCTTCAGTGGGATGCCCGGGTGGAGGGGCAGCTTTGGCACGAAGCTCTGGCTCTCCTTGCCAGGTACCTCTTAGAGACGGGACAGGACCTGGCAGAGATGGGAGAAACATCCCTTCGGGAGCTAGCCGATGAAGTATGGTGTGACGCCGCGGCCCGCCTGGCACCTTTGTATGCTGTCGCTGTAGAAAGCTACAATTACCGGATTGAGCGCCTGGGCCGGGGATTTCAGCGGATAGTTGAGGTTTTGGCAGAACACAGCCGCCGAGGGCAATTCAGACCTGCCGCCGTAGAGGTTGCCTTTGGCCTATCCCGGGGAATTCCTCCCCTGAGGTTAGAACTGCAACCTGAGGGTACTGTTCTCATCCGGGGCAGGATCGACCGGATCGAGACTGTCAGAGCTGGAGATACCCTATATGTGCGGATTATCGATTTTAAGCGGGGTACCAGGAAGCTCAAGCTCTCCGACGTTTATTACGGTTTCTCCCTGCAGCTCTTGGTCTACCTTGCCGCCCTGCTGGATAATGCCCAGGCGATACTGCCGGAGGAGCTAGGCCGAGGGAGAGTGGAACTGGTACCTGCTGGAGTCCTGTATTTCCCTTTAAGTGAGCCCATAGTGAAAGTGGATGGGCCGGTAGATGAGGAGACCCTGGCCAAGAAACTACTGGCCAAGTACAAGACCAGCGGCCTTCTCTTGGCAGATACTGATGTACTGGAGCTGATGGATGCAGAAATCAGTGGTAGATCGGAACTTCTGCCTGTGGGAATTAAGAAAGATGGGGAGATCTACAAGGGTTCCTCTGCATACTCCCTGGAAGAACTGGAACTCCTGGTTACTTATGTTAAGGGCTTGATCCGGAACTTGGCAGACGCAATCAGGGCAGGGAAAATCGACATCGAGCCCTACCGGAAGACCAATACCAGAGCCTGTCGGTACTGCCCGTACACGGCGGTGTGCCGCTTCGAGCTGGGGGTACCGGGATGCCGCTACCGCTACATCACCGAAATCGGTGATGAAGAAGTGCTGAAGATGATCAAGACAGCGGCTGCTAAAGAAGCATTGGGGACAGATGAGGTAGAGAGGGGGTGCCTTGTAGGTGGCTGATGGACAGGAAAGGATAATGGTGGAAAACAGTCTGCTGAATGAGGCAAACCTATCCCTGCCTGAGAACGGCCCGAGATGGACCCCGGAGCAGGAGGATGCCATCTATTCAAGGGGATGCGATATCTTAGTGGCCGCGGGAGCAGGGGCCGGTAAGACCGCTGTCTTGGTTGAGCGGGTAATCCAGGGCTTGCTCCAGGAGAGTGGGCTGGATATTGAGCGGCTCTTGGTGGTTACCTTTACTGAGGCAGCGGCCGCGGAGATGCGGGAGCGGATTAGAGACGCTTTGGAGGCGAGACTGCGACAGGAGCCCACCAATGCCAGGCTGCAGCGCCAGCTGGCCCGCCTGCCGCTGGCTTCTATCTCCACCATCCATGCTTTTTGTTCTAGGCTAATCAGGCGGTATTTCTACTATCTCGGTCTGGACCCGGGTTTTAGGATAATGACAGAGGCTGAGGCTGACCTTTTGAGGTCGGAGATCATGGATGAACTCCTTGCGGGTTATTACCAAAGCGGAGATGGAGAGGTACTTGACTTCATTGATGCCTACGGTGGGAGAAATGGGGATGAAGAGGTAAGGAAGCTGATTCTCCGTCTCTATAACTTTCAGATGAGCCTAGCCGATCCCGAGGGATGGCAGCAGGAAGTACTGGCTGCCTTCCGTCCCGATTCTCCGGCAGCAGTTCGGAGGTCTCCACTGTTTCACGAAGCGGAAAGGCAGTTGCTGCTGGAAGTAAGCCAGGTGGAACGGATGCTGAAGGCAGCCCTGGACATATGCCGCCTTCCCAACGGGCCAGCTCGCTACGGGGAAAGGCTGCAGGAGGAAAAGGCTGCCGTGGAAGAGCTGGCGGAAATGGTAAGAAAACAGCAGTGGGACAAGCTCCGGGATTGGCCTGACCCCTTTGGTCGGCTGCCCTCCATCAGCAAGAAGCTGGATGTGGATGAGGAGCTAAAAGAGCAGTGCAAGAAGCTGAGGGATGCTGCCAAGGACAAGATCAAAAAGCTGACCACCAACATGCTCTCACGGACTGAGGACCAGGTGGCAGAGGAGATGGGAAGGCTGGCTCCTCCAGTTCAGTTGCTCTTCCGGCTGGTGAACGAATTTGCCGAGGCTTACGGAAAAGCAAAGCACAGCCAAGGGATAGTCGACTTTGCCGATTTGGAGCGCCTGGCCTTGAGGCTCCTTGCAGCTTCCGATGAAGGGGAGAATCTTCGTCCTTCCCCGGTGGCTTTGGAGCTCCAGGAGAGATTTGACGAGGTATTGATTGATGAATACCAGGATACCAATGGAGTGCAGGACTGCATATTGGCCCTGGTTGCCGGAGCCCGGGATCAGGAGCCCGGTGTTGTGCCCCGGTTCATGGTGGGGGATATCAAACAGAGTATCTACGGTTTTCGGTTAACAGATCCTGGCCTTTTCTTGAATAAATACCACCGCTTTTCATCAAGCCAGGAAGCAGCACAACGACGGATTGATCTGGCTACAAACTTCCGGTGCCGGCGGGAGATTATCCATGGAGTGAATTTTGTTTTTCGGCAGCTGATGACTACTGACATTGCCGGCATTTCCTATGATGAAAAGGCTGAGCTGAAGCACGGGGCGGAGTATCCTGAGCTGGTGCCGGAAATGGTGGAGGTGGCCGCGACGACAGAAGAGCCGGCGGGTGCCGCTTCCCGCCCCAGGTGTATTGAAGTCTATCTCTTGGATGCTAAGGAAGGGGAAGGCACAGGGGAGGATCGTGGGGAAGCGGCCGATGAAAATGCTCTTCAGGATGCCCGTATCCAGGTGACCGAAGATGACCCCGAGGAACTGGAACAGCTGGAACGGGAAGCATGGCTGATGGCCCGGCGGATCCACCAAATTATGGGGAATATTGGTGGAGAAGACTTGTCTGGTGCAGGTTTTGGCGGCGGGGGGAAGATGCCCGCCATGGTGTGGGATAAGTCCCTTGGAAGATACCGTCCAGTACAGTATCGGGATATAGTGGTGCTTTTGAGGTCAGTGAAGAACAGGGCCAATCAAGTTCTGGATGTTTTCCGGCAGGCAGGGATTCCGGCCTACGCCCAACTGGATTCAGGTTACTTCGCCGCTATTGAAGTGAAACTGATGGTTGCACTTCTTCAGGTGCTGGACAATCCCCAGCAGGACATACCATTGGCAGCTGTCCTTCGGGCACCGTGGTTTGGAGTCACAGATGAGGAGCTGGTCCAGATCCGCTTGGGTATCTCAAAGGGGAGTTTTTATCAGGCCGTCGAGAATGCTGCTCAAAGGGGAGATAAGCTGGGGCGGAAAGTCCGGACTGCGTTGGATTCTCTGGAGAAGTGGCGGACGGCCGCCCGCCGCTTGCCGTTAGGTGAGCTAATCTCCCTGCTGTACAGGGAAACCGGCTTTTACGATTATGCTAGCTCGATGCCTAAAGGTGAGCAGAGACAGGCAAATCTGCGAGGCTTGCAGGAACGGGCCCGTGAATATGACGGCTTCGCCGGGCGGGGCCTATCCCGGTTTGTTCAGTTTCTGGAGCGCCTCCAGGCAGAAGATGACCTGGGGGAGGTTCGGCCAATTGGTGAAGGGGAAAACGTAGTCCGCATCATGAGCATGCATAAGAGTAAGGGCCTGGAGTTTCCCATCGTTTTCCTGGCTGACTTGGGGAAGGGCTTTAACCTGCAGGATCTGCGGCAGGATGTCCTAATCCATAAGGATCTAGGTATCGGCCTTAATGTCATAGACCCTGAACAGCGCTATCGGTATGATTCCTTCTCCCACCAGGTTATTAAGGCCCGTATCCACCAAGATCTTCTCGCGGAGGAAATGCGCATTCTCTATGTAGCTATGACCAGGGCTAGGGAACAGCTGATCTTGGTATGTACCGGCAAAGACCTTGCCAAGGCGGCAGGCGGCTGGGCAGCCGCGGTCTCTTCCGGGGAATGGGCTTTGCCCAGTGATGTGCTGGTTTCTGCCGGATGTTATCTAGACTGGCTGGGACCGGCCCTTATTCGCCACAAAGACGGGACCGCTCTGCGCCTGGCCGCCGGGAAGGTAGAGCAAGGCGAGGCAGCAGACTGGTTAGATGACCCATCCCGCTGGTATATTTGGATGGAAGGTCCCTCACCATATCTTGACTGGATGGAGGCTTCCCTCCAAGAGGAAGGGATTGACTCCATTCCCTGGCAAGAAATCCAGAAGCTTAAGCCCCTATCGCCATCTCCCCTCGATGATGGGCTGAGACAGGAGTTCTCCCAGCGTCTGCTCTGGGAGTATCCTAAGGGTCAGCTGGTTAACCTTCCGGCCAAGCTTTCTGTCACAGAAATGAAGCGGTGGGCGGTCTTGGAAAGGGAAGTGCTTGATGGGGAACTGGCAGCAGGGTCTGCCTTGCCAGAGCTTCGTCCTGACCGGGAGAGGCGAGGCGTGCGGCGACCTCGATTTATCCTGGCGGAAAGAGAACGGGTAAGTGCTATCGAGACAGGGATCTGGACCCATACTGCTCTGCAGCACCTTGACCTTACCAGGGATTTGGCTGACAGGGAGATTCTGGAAGATGAAGCCCAGCGGCTGGTTGAGGAAGGATATCTTAGTGAAGAGCAGCTGGCTGCTGTGGCTTTTGGCTCCATCGCCCAGTTCTTTCAGAGCTCCTTGGGGCGCAGGCTCCTTGAGCAGCCTGACAATGTCCGCCGGGAGATGCCCTTTACTCTGGCGGTTTCGGCGTCAGAGGTCTACAGTCTCTGGGGGCAGCAGCTGGAAGAAGAAAAGGTTATTGTCCAGGGAGTCATTGACTGCCTGGTTAAAGAACCCGGCGGCTTCTTGCTGATAGATTTCAAGACAGACAGGGTTTCCAGCGCTAGTGTTGCGGACACTGCCCGATCCTATCGAATGCAAATAGACCAGTACCGCCGGGCAGTGGAAATGATCTTCGGCCAGCCGGTAAAGGAAGCCTACCTGTACTTTCTCCAGGCTGCCTTAGCTGTCCAAATGCAGTAACAGCGGGAACCAGCAGCAGTCTGACAAAGATTGCTGATTGCAAAAATACAGACAATGAGTTACAATGACCGAGCGGTGCTCTTCAGGGCGCCGCTCCCTTTTGATTAAGCACATGTTGGCGGTTTTCTGAGTAAGGAGGGTTGTGCAATGCTGTTTTTGGAGGAACGATACGTAAAGGTAATTGGTTCGGTCTTGGCCCTTGGTATGGCTGCTGCAGTTCTATTTGCGGCAGTATCGGCGGCAGCTTTGTCTCCAGAGGCGGTGAAAACGGCCCAGGACATGGATATAGATTTGGATGATGAAGAAGATGGAGAAGAGGCCGCAGGGCTTGTGGCCGCTAAAAGCGATCTCGACATAACACCTTCACCGGCAGAAATGGCATCTAGCAGCGAAGGTAACCAAGCACCGGTGGAGCAGGTGAAGGCTCAAGGAAATGCTGCCAGGCCCAGTCCTGCAGCTTCGAAACAGAAGACCGGAAGCGGTCTTTCCGAAGGTGATATTTGGCTGATGGCGCAGTTGATCTACGCCGAAGGTAGAGGCGAGTCTCTGGAAGGGCAGGTGGCCATCGGCGCGGTTTTGCTCAACCGCTTGAGAGACAGCCGCTTTCCTAATTCAGTGGTAGGAGTAATCTACGAACCCGGTGCCTTCTGCACAGTTCGGGATGGTCAAATTAACCTGACCCCGGATGCAAAGGCCCTGAAGGCGGCTAGATTGGCAGCAGCCGGATGGGATCCAACTGGCGGTGCCCTGTACTTTTATAACCCTGCCCGGAGCACCTCCGCCTGGATCTACACCCGTCCTGTTCTAACTCGAAATGGTCATCACGTCATAGCTGGTTGATGGGAGCTAGAGTGGTTGATGGGAGTTAGATTTGTTCAGACGGCAAAGACAAGACAATTCAACTGGAACACCATAGAAACGATATCAGGGCTGAGGATCAGACGATCCCCAGCCCTTTGCTGTTTAGATGATTTTCCCGGACTCAGTGGGAAGGATGGAGGAAACTGGATGCAGGGCTGGAACTTTGAATTAGACTAATGAAACGGCCTTTGATGTAAAGATGGTAAGTAAGCTGAAGTGTGGCGATAGAAGATGTCTTGACTAATTGAGGGGGGTATATATGTCGGCAGAGAGGACGCCTAGGGAGCGCTGGTTGGCAGTGCTTAAGGGTGAGAAGCCTGACCGAATTCCCATGGATTATTCAGCCACACCTGAGGCCACAGAAGGATTGATGGCCTATCTCGGCTGTGAAACCGAGCCTGAGATGTATCGGCGGCTGAAAATTGACAAGGTGGTGGAAGTGGGCCCCCGCTACGTAGGACCTCCACTGGCTGCCGATGAAGATGTATTTGGCATCCGCTACCGGGACGTCAATTACGGCAGCGGGGTCTATAGGGAATGTGTTTACCATCCGCTGGCCCGGTACACTACTGTAGAGGAGATTGAGAAGGAGTACCAATGGCCCAGCCCCGATTGGTACGATTACTCCCACATTCCCCGGGAAGTTGAAGCCTTTGCCGATGAATATCCCATCAGGGGCGGTGGTTCAGAACCTTTTCTTACCTACTGCAGTCTACGGGGTCAGCAGCAGGCACTGATGGACTTGATCTTGTACCCCGAGATTGTCCATTACTGTCTAGATAAGCTCTTTGACCTCTGTTACATCAATACAATGCGGATTTTCGAACAGATTCCCGGCAAGGTCATGCTGACCTATGTTGCTGAAGATATGGGTTCCCAGGAGAGTTTGCTTTTTTCTCCAGACCATATCCGTGAGTACTTGCTGCCCCGGATGCGGCGAATTGTCGAGCTCTCTCATGAAGCCGGTGCTTACGTCTTTCACCACAATGATGGGGCGATCCGGGAGATAATCCCAGATTTGATTGATTTAGGGATTGATATACTCAACCCCATCCAGTGGCGCTGCCGGGGTATGGATCGGGAGGCTTTAAAGGCGGATTTTGGCGATAAGCTGGTATTTCATGGAGGTGTAGACAACCAGCACACTCTGGTCTTCAGTTCCCCGGAGGATGTGCGCCGGGAGGTAAAGGAAAACATACGGATTTTAGGGGCCGGCGGCGGGTACATACTAGCTCCATGCCACAATATCCAGGCAGTGAGTCCGCCGGAGAACATTGTCGCTATGTATGAGGCCGGTTTTGAGTACGGTCAATACTGAATAGGGCCGGTGCCGATGTAGTAGAGAAGGTGCGGGCATAGGAGGTTGGGAAGATGCTGAATGGAAATGGAAATGGGCTGCGGCCGAGGGCCTTTACTATGCTGCCCTTAGGGACCGTTAAGCCTCTGGGCTGGTTAAGGCAGCAGCTGCAGATTCAAGCTGATGGGTTGTCGGGGCACATTGATGAATTCTGGGAGGATTTGGGCCCGGATAATCAATGGTTTGGCGGCACCCGGGAAGGATGGGAGAGGGGACCCTACTATGCCGACGGCTTAGTCCCATTGGCGTATTTGCTGGATGATTCCACCCTAAAAGCTAAAGCACAGCAGTGGATAGAGGCCTTCATCAACGGCCAGAGGGAAGATGGCTGGATTGGGCCGGTACAAGGTGTTCTTGGGGACAGGAAGTACCCTGAGTATGATCCCTGGCCGGTGTTTATCGTCTGCAAAGTAATTGCACAGTATCATGAAGCTACCGGAGATGA
>JAAYGR010000201.1 GCA_012727675.1 Bacillota bacterium | reverse complement strand
GAGTACGATGAGGACGCGGTCAGCCAGCGCATGCTCGATACCGGTTCCGGCATGATCGTTCCCTTCTACTACCTGATGAAAATCCGTTCCTCATACCTTCACGGTGCTTATAAAGAATCGTGGGACTTGGTACTTACCCTCTACCCTCAACGGGATGCCATGATCGGCAAGATCAGCCAGCCCGAGTATGCCTATTGGGTCTGTTTGGCAGGAGCTGCCGTCCTTCCCCAGCTTACAGGGGCTCAAAGGCGGCAGGCAAGAACACTTATGAAGCGGGAACTCAAGAACCTCCGCCGATGGTCAAGGGCTTGTGAGGACAACTTCCTCCACAAATACAAACTAGCCTTAGCAGAACGCCACCGACTCTACGGCAAGGTGCAGAAGGCCCTCACAGCCTATGAAGAAGCAATAACATCGGCACTGGTCCAAGGCTGTACGCTAGATGCCGCCATTGCCTGTGAGTTGGCAGCCAAACTCTATCTGGAGATGGGCTTTGAACAAAACAAGCAGGCCCATTTGAACAGTGCTTACCGCCTTTATGAGAAATATGGAGCTGTACTCAAAGCCAAAGAGATACAGGAACAGTACGGTGCGGTGTATGAAAGACTCGAGACTCCATCCCCCGCCGATGAAACAGCCAAGTTCCCAGGGGCTGAAGAAACCACCGGAATGGGTCAGCAATATAGCGGCCCATACAGTCTAAGAGCGGCAGAGGTTGCCGAACGCATCGCCGAAAAGGCTGATCTTCTTGCCCTTACCGAGGCTTTGGAAAGTCTCTCCAGCGAGCAGGATCTTTATGGAGTGGTTGAGCGGCTGATGGAGATCATAGCAGAAAGGACTGGAGCAGAGCGGGCTTACCTTATTGCCGCCTTTGGTGAAGATCTTTCCGTCATCGCCTCTAGAGAAAGCGACGCCAGAGCCAGGGTTTTTCCCTCCAGCCCATGGTTCGACCAGAAAGCTTCCCAGAGGACATCGGCTGCCATTAGAGGTTATGCCGAGGGTATTATTCGCTACGCACTCCATTCAGGTACCCCCGTCATCGTAGATGATGCCGAAAAGGATCCGCTGTTCTCTGACTACAATTTTGATGACGGCTACATACCTAGATCGGTACTCTGCCTGGCGCTCCCTGCCCATGGCGGCCCAACACCGGTGCTGTATCTAGACAACAACCTTACAGCCCATGGCTTTTCTGAAGAACTCATCGGTCTCGTGCGAAGGCTTGCAAGCCTCATTCTGCAAGTACTGACTATGGACAAAGAAACCATTCTCTCCTCCCAGAAGAGCACAATCGCAGCGACGAAGGAGGCTAACACCATTTCACTTACAGATAAAGAAGCCCAGATCCTCAATTTGATCGGCGCCGGGCTCTCCAATGCAGAGATTGCCCAGCGCCTGCACATAGCAGAAGGAACTGTAAAGTGGCATACCAGTAAGCTGTTTAAGAAACTGGGAGTGGAAACCAGAACCCAGGCAGTGATCCGGGCTGCCGAGCTGGGACTACTGCAGCTGGATTAGCCCCATAACCCCATTAGTACGCGGGCTCATAGGCAACCTCCCGATCCACCGCCACTGCTCCGCCGGTTTTTACTGCTTCTAGAATAGCAAAGATGGTTAAGGCGTCACCGTATTCCAGCTCAGGAGTCACGGCAAGGGGCTCCTGGCCAATGGCTGCCTTGTAGAAATTGACTAATTCGTTGTAGAAGCCCATTTCCGGCTGATACGGAATTTGTCTGCTCCGGCCGTCATTGTAGGCGACATTCACTACCCCGCACTTGGGTTCCTCCAGGTAGATCATCCCCTTCGTGCCGAATATCCGCAGCCCGATGAGGGGTCTTTGCATCTCTTTACCGGCACAGAAGAAGGAAAAACTGCCGGTAACTCCGCTCTTGAAGCGAAGGTTCGCCTGGATCACTACATAGGGGGCAAAATCCGCTGCCTGCTCAATCCCTACGGCCTGGACCATATCCACCGCACCAAATATGTGCCTCAGCGCGGCAACATCATGGACACCGGTATCGTAGAAGACTCCTCCCGGATACTCGGGGTGCTGGCGCCACTCTGTTCTCGCGAAGCCGTCCTTGACCATATCGGCAGGGAAATCTACCACCCTGTTGTGGATGAAGTACAGAACCTCTCCGATTTCCCCTAGGCGCACCAGATCCCTGATAATGTTGTTTTCTTCGTTATAGCGGTAGTTTTCCGCAATCATCACCGGCACGTTAAGACGTGTAGGAATCCCCTTTGCTGCCAGTGCCTCTTCTTTGGTAGGCGCAAGGGGTTTTTCGCAGATGATGGGTTTTCCCGCTTGAGCCACAGCCTCAGTCACTTCGAAGTTCAGTTCAATGGGAAGCATGATATCAAAGGCATCAAGGTCCTGCCTGGTCAGCATCTCCCGGAAATCCTCATAGATATCGCCGGGGCTGAGCCCCAGGATGTGTCGCCATCTTTCCAATTTATACCCATCGATATCGCAAATGGCCCTGATCTCATACTTATCCTGCAGCCGTTGATAGGCAGGATAGTGAAGTTTTTCAAAAGCAAGTCCCACACCGATAATTCCCATTCGCAGCCTTTTCACCATCAGCACCTCTTTCCATCCCCCTAAACCGCAGCCAAAGGTGCGGTCAGGGTAATCTGCTTTCCATAGGATAGCCAGCAGAAATGTAAAGGATACAAGCAAGGTGTGATGGTTAGTAAATAACAAATGGAGCGGTACATTATTTTAGCAGCTATAACTTGCCCTATAGCTTGCCCCATCGACCAGAACCAGGGCAGAACGGGACGGTACCGATACTATATCTCCCTCAAACTGCCGCAGCATATCACTGCCTGCCCTGTGCCCATCGACTACAACAACCCAGTCGTGGCCCGGTAGAGACACCTTTCTCTCCTGGGAGTCGGCATTGAATATCACCACGATTGTCTCCCAAGGATCGCCGTTGGCGTGGTCCCGGAGCATGTAAGCCACAAGGCCTGGGGCCGTCGGCAAGAAACGCAGGTGATGCCTGATTTCATCGGCAGTACCCATGCGGAATGCCGGATGGGCTTTGCGCAAAGCGATTAACCCCCGGTAGTATTCAAATACCTCCCGGTAGCGGTATTTCCGCTCCCAATCCATCCAATTGACCTCATCCGGCGACTGATAGGAATTGTGATCTCCATATTTGGTCCGGAGAAATTCCATACCGCCATGGAGAAAAGGAATACCTTGGAATGTCAGCACTAAAGCGCCGCAGAGTTTGTGCATGGCAATGAGGGTTTCTTCATCGGCGCCGGGACACGATGCCTGCAGCTTGTCCCAAAGGGTGAGGTTGTCATGGGCTTCGGCGTAGTTAATGGATTGGGCAGGTTCTGCAGCCCAAGGCCCTTTGCTGTATGCTACCCGCTGGTAGTCCACCTGGTCATGATAGCCTGCTCCCACTATGCCGAACTTTACGCTTTCTTCCCTCCCGGGACCGCCGCTTGCGAAACCGGGATCCCCGGCGTGGAAGACATGCCCCCTTAGGCCGTCCCGCAGATCATCATTGAAGACCCCTGTACCCGGCAGCTGCCGGACGTTGCACTTTAGGGACTTAAGATGATCCGGCAAAGGCGAAGAGCCGCCGGTCCAGCCCTCACCGTACATCATGATGCTGGTGTCTATCTCATTAAGTGCCATGCGGATCTCATTTATCGTCGGAATATCTATCAGACCCATGAGGTCAAAGCGAAAGCCGTCGATCTTATACTCTCGAGCCCAGTAGCGGACCGAATCGATGATGAGCTTCCGCACCATGGAACGTTCAGTGGCCAGCTCATTGCCGCAGCCGGAGCCGTTGCTGAAGTTGCCCCAGCAATCCTGCCGGTAGTAGTACCCTGGAACTAATTTATTCAAATTGGAATTCACAGTGTAGTAAGTGTGGTTATACACCACGTCCATGTTGACCCTAATCCCGGCTTCCTTTAGGGCCTTAATCATCTGCTTGAATTCCAAAATCCGAACCTCGCCCCGGAACGGGTCCGTGGAATACGAACCTTCGGGGATGTTGTAGTTGAGGGGATCATAGCCCCAGTTGTACTCCTTAGACGGCGAATGAGATTCATCAATGGTGGCAAAATCG
>JAAYGR010000200.1 GCA_012727675.1 Bacillota bacterium | reverse complement strand
GTAGATGCCATCTGTGTGGCACCTAACGATCCTGCAGCCCTGACTCCAGTTCTGAGAAGGGCTCGGGACAGAGGCATTTTGGTGATGGACTGGGATACCCCTGCAGATCCATCGGTAGTAGAGATTTCGGTTCACCAGATCGATGATAAGGTCTTCGGTGAGCACATGTGGGATCTCTTGGTGGAAGCCATGGGCACCGATGAGGGCGAATATGCAGTCCTTACCGGCGGACTCGCGGCAGCTAACTTGAACACCTGGATTGACTACGGTTTGGCCTATGCCAAAGAGAAATATCCCAACTTGAAGCTGGTAACTGAGCGTATCCCCACCGATGAGAAGCAGCAGGAAGCTTACCGCAAGACCCTGGACCTGCTCCGGGCATATCCGAACCTCAAGGGTATCATCG
This sequence comes from Bacillota bacterium, assembly GCA_012727675.1. Taxonomy (GTDB): domain Bacteria; phylum Bacillota; class Limnochordia; order DTU087; family DTU087; genus DTU087. The sequence continues at coordinate 2,290 of JAAYGR010000200.1, read as the reverse complement.
GTGTGAGCACCCCTGCGCCCATCGGCGCAGCTCAGGCTGTAGAAGAGCGGGGTCTGCAGGACAAGGTAGCAGTGGTAGGTAGTGCTCTGCCCACCGATTCTGCACCATATCTGAAGACTGGTGCTTTGGATACAGCTACCCTCTGGGATCCCGGCAAGCTGGGATATCTGACGGTGTATCTCGCTGTTGAGCGGCTAGAGGGCAGAGAAATCTACGATGGTATGGAAGTTCCCAACGTTGGCAAGATCACTGTTTGGGACGACGGCCGGACAGTCATCATGGGACCGCCCACCGACTTTACGGCTGAGAATGCCCATCTGTACGATTTCTAAAGTGGCAACTTAACCTTTAATGCGAATCGGCCTGACTCCGGTTTTCCGGGGTTAGGCCGATTCATTAATCTTCTCTACCGATTTTGTTCCTGCAGGGAATCAGGCATTAGCTGCATCAGCTCTATATCATTGCCGTCGGGATCCTTGATCCAGTACTGCCAGTTACCATCCTTGCCCAGGGTGGGTTCGCCGGGACATTCAAGTCCCCGCTCCCGGAGCTTATCAACGGCAGCGAAGATGTCATCGACATACAAACAAAGGTGCGCGAACCCAATGGCTTCAGGACTTGTGGGAAATCGCTTCTTACCCTCTGGAAACAGTTCAATAAATCCGCTGTCACCAACCCGTAGATAAACCAGCCACGGCTCTCCATTATCGTGGAGCAGCCTAAATGCTTCCTTTAAGCCGAGAACCCTGCAAAAGAAATCGAGGGACTTTTCCAGGTCCTGTACCCTATACGCCACGTGAGCAATACTGGTAATCATCACTGCACCCCCTGTTGGGCTTAAAATGCGAAGCATTCAGATATTTCTCGGCGTAAGCCGTAATACCCTGCTGATCTAGGACATAAAGGGATCTATGCGGGAAGGTCGAACAATGTACGCGGCATGGGGCGGCAGGCAGGGCAGTGTGTCATGGAATAAAGGGGGGAGGGCTGAAATGAAGACCCACTATGATGTGATTGTCGTAGGCGGAGGTCCAGGGGGCATTGCATCGGCGGTAGCTGCCGCCAGAGAAGGCGTCGATGTGCTTTTGGTAGAACGCTATGGTTTCTTAGGCGGCGGAGCAACCGCTATGCTGGTTAATCCCTTTATGACGTTTTTTGCCGGTGATAAGCAGATCATTGTCGGCATCTTCCAAGAAATGCTGGATAGACTGTCTGAAATGGGGGCTTATGGAACCAAGGACGAGCCCATGGCCTTTGATGCTGAGGCCTTTAAGATTGCCGCGGAGAGGCTGTGCTTGGAGGCCGGAGTAGAGCTTATGTATCATGCCTTTCTGGCCGCTGGGGAGGTTTCCGACGGCAAGATCCAATCTATTCGTATCGCCACCAAGGCTGGACTAAAGGAACTGACAGCTAAGGTCTATGTTGATTCAACGGGGGACGGTGACTTGGCGTACTTTTCCGGAGCTGCCGTAGAAAAAGGCCGAGACGAAGACGGATTTGCCCAGCCGATGACCCTCAATTTCCGGATGGCCAATGTGGATATAGATCGAATGCCCAGCAGGGAAGCAATGACCGAGGCCTATGTTGCTGCTAAAGGGGCCGGTGTAATTCAGTGCCCCCGGGAAGATATTTTATATTTCTTCGCTACACAGCCTGGGGTTGTGCATTTCAACCAGACCCGGGTAGTGAAACACGATGCCACGGATCCCAAATCCATGACCGAGGCGGAGGTTGAGGCTCGGCGCCAAGCATGGCAGATTGCCCAGTGGCTGGTGAAGAGCGTTCCAGGGTTTGAAAAAGCTTACCTTCAGCAGACAGCTCCTCAGCTGGGGGTCCGTGAATCCCGACGGGTAATTGGCGATTATGTACTCACTTCCGAAGAGCTCTTGTCCGCCTGCAAGTTTGATGATGTAATTGCCTGCGGCAGCTATCCGGTGGATATCCATAATCCCACCGGTGAAGGCACGGTGATCAAGAGACTGCCCGAAGGACAGTGGTATGATATCCCCTACCGCTGCTTGACACCCCTTGGCTTAGATAACTTGCTGATCGGCAGCAGATGTATATCCACCACCCATGCTGCCCATTCGGCAATACGGGTGGTGCCCATCGTATTTGCCATCGGCCATGCTGCCGGTGTAGCGGCTGGGTTAGCAGCTGCCCGGGGCGTGAGCGTGAGGAATGTTCCCTATAAAGATATTCAGTCCAAATTGCTCAAACAGAAAGCGTTTCTACGGGATGGATGGTCTGATTAGACTGCATCATGTTTACTGCCGGCGAAGGCTTATGT
>JAAYGR010000199.1 GCA_012727675.1 Bacillota bacterium | reverse complement strand
GGGTCAAGGATATGGTTAATACCTACTCACAGCTGATTATAGAGCTTCAGGAGATCTTGTTTGCCCAGGCGGGATACCCTGACGGCATTTGGTTCTATGAAGATATGGGATTTAAAGGGCGGCCCTTCATGTCTCCGGCGATGTACAGAGAGATTATTCAGCCTGTCCACCAGCGGACCATCGATTTTGCCCACAGCCGCGGTTTGCCTGTGATCATGCATTCCTGCGGCATGGTGGAGCCGCTTGTGCCAGGGATGCTGGCTGCCGGCATCGACTGTCTGCAGGTTATTGAAGTAAAGGCGGGGATGGATCTCATTAAGTTATACAAGGACTACGGCGATCGGCTTTCATTCATGGGCGGCATCGATGTGCGGGTTCTATATTCCAATGATCGGCAGAAGATTGATCAAGAACTGCTGCAGAAAGTCCCTATTGTAAAGGGCCGCTATGGATATGTACTCCACAGCGATCATTCCATTCCCGATACAGTTGACTATGAGACCTACAGATATTTCGTCGATAGGGGGCTTAATAGCCATGACCAAGGAAGGGAACTTGACAAACATTTAACAGAGGTGGTCAAACAGGCTTTCGAAGCCTTTGAAAATGCCTTTGAGTGCCAATACTCGTTAGCTAGGTTGGGCGTAGGGCGCATTCGCTTTGAGCCCGCTTTCGAGAAGGCCGTTCTTCATTCCATGACACTACAGCCTGAAATAGAAATGATTTCTAAAGATATATCAGACACAAGTGGATTAACCTTTGGAGGTGCAAGCCTAGGCGGCCTTGTCGGAGCAATGTTTGGACCTGTGGGAATGATTGTAGGAGGCATAGCCGGTTATATTCTGGGCGGGGCCTTTTCCCAAGACCTTCCAACTCTACGGGCACAAGTGATGGAGAGTGTGCAGACTAAGGTTGATTCATATATTCAGCAAACCCTGATTCCACTAATCGATCACATGCTGGACAAGCGCAGGGATGAGTTGGAGGATACTCTTTTCGAGGCAATGAATCAGTATCTGGTTCAGTATGAAAAGACGGTACAGGGATTGATAAAGCAGCACGAGGAGAAGAAGCAGGAAGTGAAAAGGTATATTGCTTCGGCCCAAGACTTGATCGCGGAGCTTGGCGGAAGAAGTGCCCGGCTAATTGAGCTTAGAAATGCCCTTGAGCTCGGGAGTGAGAACATTTCATAATAATGAGTTATACAGCCGGCCTTAAGTACATGGTTCTTCAATAATTATGTCGTAGCGTTCAAAGTATAGGGTATATTGAACACCTCTGGAGAACGCTGCGGAGCCGGCTACCTGAACCCATAAGAAGACGAAAACTGCCGTCTAAAATGGCCTTCCCCCTAAGGAGAAGGCTATTTATGATGATTGGCCGCGAGACATAAGGAATATGCTTTTCACACGACGGCCATCAACTTGTCTGACCTCAGCAGTTCAATACATTTTTCTACAACAGCGGGGTCGTATTTCCAACCGGCTTCCTGTGAGAGCAAGTCAATAACTTGATCAAGAGACATTCCTTTGTCAGAGGAGAACGGATATAGCATAGTATCTACTGAATCTGCGACACGAATGATCCGGCTGAGCAGCGGTATTTGCTCTTCCTTTAGCTTATCGGGATAGCCGGAACCATCATAATGCTCATGATGATGCCGAATTATGGGCGCCAGCAGCTCTAAAGCCGGTATAGCCTGGACTAAGGTGGCGCCGTAAATGCAGTGTAACTGCACCTGCATCTTTTCTTCCTGAGTAAGCGAGTTCCCATTGTTGAGCAGGGAAAGGTCTAGCTCCAACCATCCTAAGTCATGGAGCAAAGCGGCATGATCTAGCAGCATCAGCTGCTTGTCTGGCAGGTTCATCGCAGCGCCCAGTAGTTCTGCAGAGCTTGCAACTCGTAACGAATGTCGTAAGAGGGCTTCACTCTTCGCCTTTAATAGATTGCGGAGTGTAGCAATTGAGTATTTTACATCCGGTCCATCAAGACTGTGGTCTGGTAATTGCCGTCCCTTTGATGCAGAATTCCCCCAGAGTCTAAGTTGCTGCCTGTTGACCAGCGCAATGATGGCAGCTGAAGTCTTGGGACTAACCGACAGGAAACTCACTCCAGTAAACCAACTTCCATCATGGTCTTGGCGCTGCCAGACAACCTCTCCTTCACAAGTAAACGGCTTGTCTATGCCGCGAAAATCAATTCTGATGATGCTGTT
>JAAYGR010000025.1 GCA_012727675.1 Bacillota bacterium | reverse complement strand
CTTCCGGCCACTGCTGATTATTCTCATAGTAAATGGTACATACCTCGGTGGTAATGGTGAACCCTGCTGGTACCGGAATGCCGATGTTAACCATTTCAGCTAGGTTAGCACCTTTTCCACCCAAAAGATTCCTCATGTCCGCTCTGCCTTCGGCCTTGTTTCCGCCAAAGTAATAGACGTACTTCTGGGTCATCTACTGCATCCTCCTCTTTCTATCCCGGAGTCCGGGAGCTAAATTGCTAAACATGCACAGTCTCGAGTGAATGCAAAGGGGGCGGCATCATTGCCTGCAACAGCAAGGAGTGGGGTGAATATTGACCCACTCTCACGGTAAACCGTCCCACATTGCACAGACTGAGATGTCTGAGCACATTAGGCTTGACTAGGGGAAAAGCTGGATTTTCCAAGAGCTTCCCATAATACCTAGAATATGGGCTGCTGGTAACTATTGGACCGATTAGTAGTATTCGTTACAGACATTTATTCTCCTGCCCCGCCAAGTTAAATCCTTGTTAATGAACTTGCTCTGTTTCTGGCATTGAGCCGTCTACTTCAGGACTTTCCCGCTCCACTTCTATACAGCATCGGCCCAAAAGGCAAACAGCGGCAGCGGCAAGTGTTAATTTAGGCAAGAGCAAAGCTCCAACCACCCCTGCGGTAACAGGAAAGACCAAGACCTGTCTGCCCCTATGGGTTATCTTCACCTTGGTTACATTCCCTTCCCGCAGCAGTTCTCTGATTTTCCCTACTACATCCCGGGCCCGAACTTCCCAGGCCGTTTCAGCTTTTTTCTGCCTCGCCTCCGCCAGAACCAGAGCGTCAACCACTGAACCCTCTGTAAGGTGGAGCAGCTCAACTGCCTCCTGATAGCCGATACCCATTCTTTCCCGAAGCAGATCGATCTTTTTCAGGTCCTCCACGACACCACTTCCCATTAGAGTGTATTAGGATGTCCCCCGAATAGTGTACAGAAATTCCAAAGATTTTAACGGCCGCTCCAAATGGAAACTAATGAAATTTCGCAGTATTTCTTCCATTTCTTTTTCAATGTCCTCAGTGAGCTGCAGCACAGACAATCTATCAACATCACATGCTGCTATCCACCGCATTCCTTGATATGTACCCACCGAAATGGGAAGGGTATCAGACCGGGTTTGCCGGCACTTAGGACACAAGACCCCACCCTCTTGAGGACTAAACCTAAGATCCCCGTGGGCTGAGAGCTCTCCATTACAGCTAGCACAGCTCTCCAATCGGGGCGCTAGGCCTATGAGCCGCAGGAAGTTCAGTTCGAAGTATCTAGCTAGCCGTCGCTCCAGGCCATCTTTCCGCAAATGGGTGAAAACCCTGACTAATAACCAATAGACCCCCTCATTGGGGTCATATTCTTCGGTGAACCTGTCCACCAGCTCTACTAGATAACTGGCGTAAGCCATTTTTGTGAGATCCTCCCGCAGGTAGAGCCAGGCATCAATGATGGTCCCCTGACTGATAGAATCCAGGCTCTTGCCCTTAAAGATCAAGAAGCTTCCGTGGGTAAATACTTGGGAAACACCCATCAAATGATTCCGGGGCCGCCGGCTCCCCCGGGCTGTAGCCCTGACCTTCCCCCTGTTCTTGGTAAAGAGGGTGAGGATCTTATCTGCCTCACCCAAATTGTATGTTCGTAAGACCACGGCCTCTGTCCTATACAAAGCCATTTCCCCACTCCTCAAACTCACCTTCGACCAAAAGCGGGCATTCAGTTGTCAGGGATTACTGCCCATGGCAAAAGACAAAGGGTCTTCCTCAGCCTCCTCTAACATAGGCTCATCCCCAGATGTATCATCATCAACGGCATAGGTCCGATATAAAAGATAAGCTCCCAAGTGACCCGTTGTCGCAAACACATGCCAGAAAGCATCAGACAGCTGCATGCTGGGTGCACACCTCCTGCTGAGATTGCTCCTGGTAGTGTATCCTGGTCAATTTCGGCCTATGCTGGCAAAAGTTCAACGTTGAAATATGCGGGCAAACAATGACAAGATCAGACTCACTAAGATGCAAGTTGCCAAAGGAAAGTAGAAGGTAAACCCTTCCCTCTTGATGACAATATCCCCCGGCAGGCGACCTAGCCACGGCACCCGCGGCGCTATGGACAAACCAATACCGATCAGGATCAAGAAAACACCTAGAATAACCAGCATTCTCCCCATGGCAGGCAATCCACTCAACTCCCCTCTAGATCAAAGAGTTGTTCCTGACTAACCCTTGCCGGAGGAGTCAACCCCAAGTGCCTGTAGGCTCTGGATGTTGCAACCCTTCCCCGGGGGGTTCGCTGCAGAAATCCGATCTGCATTAGGTAAGGCTCACAAACATCTTCTATGGTTTCAACTTCCTCGTTAATGGCGGCAGCAATGGTGTCAACACCCACCGGACCGCCACTAAACTTCTCGATAATCGCCAAGAGGAGATCACGATCGATGCGATCTAAGCCATCTTCATCTACTTCAAAAAGTTCCAAGGCTGCCCGGGCTACCTCGCCAGTGATAATACCATCAGCCCGCACTTCGGCATAGTCCCGGACCCTCTTAAGGAGCCGGTTGGCTACCCGGGGCGTACCACGGGCCCGGCGGGCAATTTCCCATGCACCCGATTCGTCAATGGCAATCCCCAGGATTCTTGCAGCCCTTTGCACGATGGTCTTCAGCTCTTCGTTGGAGTAGAACTCCAAACGGCTGATTACCCCAAATCTGTCCCTGAGGGGCGATGTAAGCATCCCAGCCCTGGTGGTGGCCCCAATGAGCGTAAAAGGGGGCAATTCCAAACGGACAGAGCGGGCCCCAGGCCCCTTGCCGATCATTATATCTACCACCGAATCCTCCATGGCAGGATACAGAACTTCCTCCACCGGCCGGCGTAATCTATGAATCTCATCGATAAACAGTATATCACCCGGCTCCAGATTGGTCAGGATGGCCACGAGGTCCCCTTGACGCTCGATGGCTGGTCCTGAAGTAGTCCTAATCCCAACCCTCATCTCATTGGCAATAATATTGGCCAGGGTCGTCTTACCCAAGCCCGGCGGTCCGTACAACAGAACATGATCTAGAGCTTCACCCCGGTTGAGAGCAGCCTCGGTAAATATGCGGAGATTCTCCTTCACCTGTTCCTGTCCTATATATTCATCCAGAGTTCTGGGCCGCAGGCTGAGCTCCAAATCTCTGTCAGCATCCTGCAGCGTTCCAGAAATGATCCTTTCATTCCGCTTACTGGGCAAACTCATCACCTCAGACATTTCCTGTCTTCACCAGAACACCGAGGGCTCTCCGGATAATGGACTCAGTACTTTCTGTACCTTCGAGATTCAGATGAGCCACTGCTTCTTCTGCCTCTGAGGCTGAGTAGCCCAAAGCCAGCAAAGCCTCGATAGCCTCTGACACCGTTTGACTTACACCACTGCTGATACCTGGGGAGACCCCAATAGCAGTATAGCGCTTTGCAATCTTGTCCTTCAACTCCACAACCAAACGCTCCCCAGTCCGCTTGCCAATCCCCGGTATCTTTGTCAGCCGCTGGAGATTCCCTTCAAGGATGGCTTGGCAGAAACTATCAGGTGAGAGGGTAGATAGAACCGACAAAGCTAGCTTGGGTCCTACCCCGGAAACCGTGTTAAGCAGGTCAAAGAGCTCCTTCTCCCCCTCAGTTGCAAACCCATATAGGACAATTGCATCTTCTCGCACATAGGTGGAGATGATCAGCACTCCTTCTTTGCCATCTGCTAGAAGGGACGCGGTGGAGGCAGGCACATTCACCAGGTATCCCACGCCGTGCACATCCACCAGCAATTGATCCTCGGATATGAATTGAACCTTCCCCCGTAGTCTTCCGATCACTTATGTGCCACCACCCTTTGCTCCTTCTATCTACCGGCCCTTAACAGCCTGAGCCAACTTCCCGAGAGTTGATCCCATATGGGCATGACAAATAGCGATGGCCAAGGCATCAGAGACATCATCGGGTCTCGGAGCTGCCTTAAGCCCCAGTAGGGCTTTAACCATGAAGGCAACCTGCTGTTTGGTAGCCCGCCCATTCCCGGTAACCGTCTGTTTTACCTGCAAAGGGGTATACTCAACTATGTCAATCCCAGCTTGGGCCGCCGCCAGCAGGATCACACCCCGGGCCTGACCTACTGCCAAGGCAGTAGTAACATTGGTATTAAAAAAAAGCTGCTCTACTGCAACTACATCGGGATGAGTTTCTTTGAGCAGCGAACACAGGTCCCCATGAAGATTAGAAAGGCGGGTTGCTGTATCATCTCCCGCTCTCGTTCTAATGGCGCCGTATTCGACAGGTGTCAACCTGTTTCCATTCGCCTTGATCAGACCATACCCGGTAATGGCAGTCCCCGGATCAATTCCCAGTATCAGCAAACATCATCACAACCTTCTCTAGGCGCGGGAAAACCTTCTATCACTACTCATCGGGTGAGAGAAATCGTCTTCTTACCGAACAGTTATTCTATATAGTGGGAGTAAATTCCTGCTGTCTTCTTGGCTACTAACGCAAAGGCTGCCGGGTCTAGTCCTCCCTCAGACTTTCCAGCAGCATGGAAAGCTCTTCTTCGCCGGTGAAGGATATACCCTCTTCTAGGTTGCGAATCTCAAATTCCGGCAAGCTGGATACAGCAATACCGGTAACCCCCACCAGCCTTTGGTAAACTCCAGGTTTTCCCTGAAAGACCGCGACCTTTCCATCGTGAATTCCCAGAAAGGAAAGATGACCATAGAGCTCCTCAAGATGGGTCTCCGGAATCCGGACTGTAAGTCTTCCAGGTGCAAAGGCAACTACCCGCCATTCAGGGTGAATGCTCCTCACTTCGTCCAAGGTTTTCCCTACCAACTCTCTAGGCAGAGGTGCTGTGGAAGTCTCCAATATCTCCCCAGAATCAGAGACCACAGTTTGGACCAGGTCGGCTTCGGAGAGCAGCCGAATTGCTTCTGCTTTCGGTTCCTCTTCGGATGTTGACGATGCCTGCATCTTTGCCGCCTTTGAATCCTCTTCGATGGTTATCACCTGGTTGGATGGGCTATCCCTTCCGGGAGATAGAACTGTTCCCATCCAAAAGGAATGTGTCAGGAGAAAACCTAGACAAAAGGAGAGGACGGCGACAGCTAGAATCAGCCATTTGTGCCGTGCCACCATGTGTACCATCTCCCCACGAATTATTCATGGTTATTGTTTCCAACCATGAAAATCCTATACAAGGAAGATGGCACGAAAAAACCCGCTGAAACAGCGGGTTCAATATTGTATCAAAATTTGGGACCCTACGCGCCAGCCGCAGCGATTGCTTCTTCGTCAAAATCCCCGTTGGCATACACCTGCTGGACATCGTCCAATTCTTCTAAGGCTTCCAGCAGCTTGAGTGCTTGTTCAGTCTTATCTGCAGGAATCTCCACGGTGTTGGTGGGGATCATAGTTACTTCCGCGTCATCAAAAACATAACCCGAGGCTTCTAGGGATTCCTTTACTGCCTGAAAGTCTCCCGGAGCAGTGATAATCTCAATGTAGTTCTCTTCTACCTCTATGTCTTCGGCGCCGCTTTCAATTGCTTCCAGCATCACAGTCTCTTCATCCACAGGGGTAACCTCTGTGTTAATGATCAAACGGCCCTTTTTCTCAAACATCCATGCCACACAGCCGCTCTCACCAAGATTGCCGCCGTACTTTGAGAAAAGATGCCTCAGGTCGCTAGCCGTGCGGTTCCGGTTGTCGGTAAGCGCCTCCAAAAGCACAGCCATACCTGCAGGACCATAGCCTTCATAGATGATCTCTTCCAGTCTGTCGCCTTCCAGTTCACCGGTTCCCCGTTTAATTGCCCGATCGATATTATCATTGGGCATGTTGCTGGCCCGTGCCTTCTCTACCGCCAGCCGCAACCGGAAATTGCTTTGAGGATCGCCACCACCCTCTCTGGCAGCGATGGTAATCTGCCTAGCCAATTTAGTAAAAAGCTGACCCCGACGAGCATCTTCTTTGCTCTTACGGTGTTTAATGTTAGACCACTTAGAGTGTCCTGCCATGATTAACCCTTCCCTTCAGTCCCGGCCGACACAGCGTCCCCTGATATTGTACCATAGGGATAAGTGCCTTGCCAAGTTGCCGGTTTTCTTCGACTAAAGGTATAAGGAAAGAAGTCTCTAGTTATTCTCAAGCTCGGGGCGAAAAGGAGATTGGGCAGCTGCTTGGCCAAACCTCCTGACAACACCCCAGTACAAGAGTACCATGAAAACCACAAGTCCCACTGGAGAGACTGCTCCCGCAATAATCAGCCCGTTGTAGAGCCCATGGAGAAATGCAGATGTAATTAAGCCTAAGAAAACCTCCCACCCAGCTCCCTCAGGGGCAAAACGGGCCCTTCCTAGGTGGTATCCGCCCAATCCGGTAAAGGCCCCATGGGCAAGGGAACTGACGAGGGCCCGGGCAGGGGCAATCTCAATACCGAATGTCAAAGTGTAAAGCAGGTTCTCAACTGCCGCGAATCCTAGAGCCGCTGTGATGCCGTATATCATTCCATCGGCGACCTCAGAGAACTCAGCTCTACGATATGCGGTAATATAAACCACCAACAGTTTAAGGGCTTCCTCTCCCAGTCCTACAACAAGAAATGCCACCACTATCTTGGTCAGCGTACTGCCGGTATCAATAGCTGCACGAAAGGGCTCCTCCAACACTATTGCTGCTGGAACTGCCATCATTCCCCCTACAAAGGTACGGAGTAGCAATCCAGGAGGTTCCTTTTCATAACGATCCTGCTGCCTAAAAAACCACGCCCAGGCAGCGGCAGGGAGAAAAGAAGCCAAGATCAACAAAAACAGCCGCACGTCCATTCTCCTTTGGGAAACAAACCATACGGGAGATACCTTTCCCAACACAGGCTGAACCCATGCAGCTGTCAGCCGGCGGCACTATTTTCCTAGAGCCTGGAGTAAATAACCTAAACCGGCCAAGATAGAGACCCCCACACCCAATATTACTACATAGAGCATACCGGAAACGCCAATAATGGTGCCGGTGATTCCAACATACAAAAGCACAGTAGCTAGCTTTCCTGCATTGCTGGCAGGAGTAACCTTGCTTCTAGAAACAAGAAAGAACCCTGCCCCCACAATTAACGCCAGCTCTTTAGCCGCCAGCAAGAATGCTACCCATCGCGGCAGGCTTCCCCTGGCAACCAAAGAAAAAACAGTTGCAAGCACCATCAGCTTATCGGCCAAAGGATCCACCAAGGTACCGAAACGAGTCACCTCATTGCGGGACCGAGCCAGCCGTCCATCCAGGACATCTGTGATACCGGTTAACACAAATACCAGAGCAATCCAACGGGGGTCTACCTCTTCAATAGAAAACAAATAAACAATCAGCGGGACTGCTGCCAAACGCAGCAGTGTGAGCATATTGGCGATCGTCAGCCTCCCACCTCCCAACAATTAAGCTCATTATACATCACTTTACTGATTCTGGAAACTATATAAATGGCTGATGGCAGTGTGATTCACAGGGCATGCGGCCATAGTCACGCAAGTAACGCTTATGGGATTTATCTATACGACTTTCGAATATTATGGTTTCGCCCAGCCCAAAGCCGGGTATTTATAATTTGGGGCCTGGTGACAATAAGGGCAAAGCATCAGGTCCTGCTTTAGGCAATAGGCACACACTTACAGGGAGGGAGTAAGAGAATGACTGATTATCATGAACCGTTCGAGCGTCTCGATGAGAAGACCCTCGACCAAGCCAGGGCGCTGATCTCCTTGAAAGAAGAAATTGAAGCCATTAACTGGTACAACCAAAGGGTAGCGGTCACCAAAGATGAAACACTCAAGGCAATTCTCGCCCACAACCGGGATGAGGAGATCGAACATGCTGTTATGGCCATCGAGTGGCTGCGGCGAAATATGGGCGGCTGGGACGAAGAATTGCGTAGATTCCTGTTTACCGATGGACCTATTAGCCATCATGATGATCACGAGGATGAGCATAAGGCTGGTGAAAGCAAAAGCTCCGGCCGCCGCAAGGATTTAGGTATCGGCAATTTGAGATAATTGATGGGAGGTCGCCATATGGATTTCCTAAAAAGGGAACTTGCGCCTATCACTGACGCCGCATGGGAGGAAATAGAATCCCGGGCCATTGAGACCCTAAAGAGCTATCTTTCCGCCCGTAAAGTTGTCAATGTAGTCGGTCCCAAAGGATTTGATTATGCCTATGTTGCTGATGGGAGATTGGCAAGTGTACAGGATGCTAATGGTGTAAAAAGCGGCATCCGTTCCGGAAAGCCTCTGGTTGAGGTTAGAATTCCTTTTGAGCTTGATCTCTGCGAGTTAGATAGTGTCGATCGGGGATCCCAGGATGTAGACCTAGCCCCTCTGGAGGAAGCTGTTCGCCAAATTGCCTTGTATGAAGATAATGCTATCTTTTACGGTCTTTCCCAAGGCTCCATTGAAGGATTACTTAACAGCAGCAGTAATGAGCCCATCCCTTTCGGCAGCAGTCCCCAGGATATAATGCAGGGTATAGCCAGAGGAATTATAACTCTTAGAGAGGCCTTTGCTGAGGCCCCATATACCCTAGCTGTTGGACATGAAGCCTGGCAGCGAATCATGGCCGATGCCAACAGTTACCCGCTGCGGCGGCGAATTGAAGACCTCATCGAGGGGCCGATCATTCTCAGCCATGCGCTTAAAGAGGCGCTCTTGGTGCCCCATAAACATGAGGACCTTGAGTTAACCCTCGGCTCAGACCTCGCTATAGGATACGAGACCCACAACTCATCCCAGGTACGCCTGTTTATCACTGAGACATTTACCTTCCGCATCCTCGAACCAGCAATAATCGTCAGATACACACTATAAGGCACAGCGCCTTGCTAACTCCAGGCTTCCCTATGGCTCAAAAGACACCAAAAAGCGCTGCCGAGAAAGTGATAACACCCGGCGGAATACTCCACCGGGTGTTATTAAAATTTCCTGGCGACGTGCTACTCTCCCACCGGGTCACCCCGGCAGTACCATCGCCGCTGGAGGGCTTAACTACTGGGTTCGGGATGTAACCAGGTGTTTCCCCTCCGCTATTGTCACCAG
>JAAYGR010000024.1 GCA_012727675.1 Bacillota bacterium | reverse complement strand
TTCCACCGGCTTGACAATCTCCGGGATCACATCTCCAGCCTTCCGGATAATTACAGTATCCCCAATCCTGACATCTTTGGCCTTAAGTACATCGGTATTGTGCAAAGTAGCTCTGCTCACCGTGGAGCCGGCAACTTCCACCGGCTGCAGAATGGCCAATGGCGTCAAGGCCCCGGTCCTGCCCACCTGGACGATAATGTCCTCAACCACCGTAGTGGCTTCCTCCGGCGGGTACTTGAAGGCCACAGCCCAGCGGGGACTTCTGCCGGTAGCGCCCAGCTCCGCTTGGGCAGCCAAGCTGTCAACCTTGACAACTACTCCATCGATGTCGTATGTCAGAGAATCCCTGAGCTGCTGCATTCTCTGGCAAAACTCCCACACCTCATCGATACTGGAACACCGCTCTATGAGGGGATTTACCCGCAGGCCAACAGCCTTAAAGTATTCCAGTACCTGCCAATGGGTCTCAAGTTCGAAGCCTTGATGATACCCCAAAGCATAGAAAAACACATTCAGCCTTCTAGCTGCAGTAACCCTAGGATCCAACTGTCTTAGCGAGCCCGCAGCGGCATTGCGGGGATTGGCAAAAAGCGGCTCCCCTTTCTCGGCTCGGGCCTGGTTGAGCTCGTCAAAATCCTGCCGGTCCATATAGGCCTCTGCCCGGACCTCCAGGATCGGAGGCAGATTCTCGCCCCTCAGCCTCAGGGGGACACTGGGGATAGTCCGCAAATTCTCGGTAATATCTTCTCCCCGCTCTCCATCGCCCCTGGTTGCGCCCCGGACAAACACCCCATTTTCATAGACCAATGACACCGCGACACCGTCGATCTTGGGCTCCACTACATAGGCTAGAGGCTGACCCTCAAGCCATCTCTGTACCCGCTGATGGAATGCCTGCAGCTCCTCCTGGGTGAAGGCATTGTCCAAGCTGAGCAGGGGCAGCCGGTGCTCCACCTGCTGGAAGCTGGAAAGCGGCTCGCCCCCAACCCGCTGGGTGGGGGAGTCAGGGGTAATCAGTTCAGGGAACTCAGCTTCCAAATCCCGCAACCGCCGCATGAGCCGGTCATACTCAGCATCAGCGATTTCAGGACTGTCCAGCACATAGTAGCGATAATCATGGTAGAGGATCTGTTCCCTCAGAGATTCTACCTCACGACGAGCTTCATCTAACCTATTCAAGCGCAAATCTCCCTTTCCCACCCGACTGCCCCCCAATCACAGGCAAAGTTACAAACGTTCCCAGAATTAGTCTATCCGACATAGTGGTCAAACTAGGCAAGTATTAATGTACATAGCAGCAGTTCAAGCTGACCGACCGCGGTAAAGGAGAGTAGACTTCCCATGTTTATTCCCCGACGCCATCTTTATTGGATCACAGCCGCCTTCAGCCTTTTGCTGATTCTCTCGGCAGCCCTGGCCCTCGGCCGCTTTCCCGCTGCCCGTCCTGCATGGATTGCCTCTTATTGGGGGCCGGAATTCGATTACCTAACTGATTATACCAAAGGTCCCACTGTCACTGCCACCAGCGCCGTACTCCTGGAGGGGACCACCGGCACCGTGCTGTATGCAAAGAATGAGCACATCCGCCGCCCCCCAGCCAGCACCACTAAGATTCTAACTGCCCTCCTAGCCCTTGAGGAGGGCGATCCCAAAGACATAGTCACCATCAGCCAGAAAGTAGCAGGCATCAGGGGATCCAGTGCCGGTATCCGGGCCCGCCAGCGCATTCCATTAAGCGATCTGCTCCACGGCCTCATGCTGCCCTCGGGCAATGATGCAGCAGTTGCCATTGCCGAACACCTGGCAGGTTCAGAATCCGACTT
>JAAYGR010000198.1 GCA_012727675.1 Bacillota bacterium | reverse complement strand
TAAAGACTACGGCGGGGCTTACCTGCTCAGCAATATCGGCAATCAAATAAGGGTTCATTCCCGGCAGAGGGAGGTTACGGGAAGCCGCAGGACGGTCGGTTGCAGTCTCGGTGAGAAACTCCCCTGTTCGAGGTTCGGGAGATTTAGCTGCAGACAAATCCTGGGGAGAAAAGACACCCATTACGAAACAGCCAGCCAGCACAACCGCTAAAGAGATAAAGATCAAACGCCAAGGACTGCGTTTCTTGACCATTTGTGCTCACTCCTCGCGACGGAATAAAGTGTACGTCACTGGCTCCCGTATTTATAATTATATCCCATGAACAAGCAGCTGTAAACGCAGGTTGTCAACTGATTTCGATATATCTGGTTGACAATGCCGGGAGTGGTAGTATACGTTAATTGCGTAGCAGGGGAGGTTGCTGCTTTGCAAGCACGTATAGTCGCACTTTTGATTCAAGCTAAAGATCAGGGTATAGACTACGTCTCCGGTGGGGATATTGCCAGGCAGCTGGGAATCAGCCGCTCCGCTGTGTGGAAGTACATTGAAGCCATTCGCAATAACGGCGCTGTTGTCGATGCAGTACCGGGAAAAGGATACCAACTAGTTAATTCAGATGATCTGCTGCTTCCCGGCGCAATAAATGTAAAAACCGATGTTGTAGGCTGTGAGTATGTGTATCTACCGGAGGTCGACTCCACCAATTCTGAGGCAAAGCGCAGGATCCAGGCCGGATGCCCCGAGGGTCTGGTGTTGGCGGCGGAAAACCAGACACAGGGTCGGGGCAGGATGGGGCGTCCGTGGTACTCGGTGGCAGGGAAGAATCTAGCCTTTTCTGTGGTGTTGTTTCCCTCTGGGATTCCCTTGAGCAGGGCACCGTTCTTGACACCCCTTTCAGCAGTAGCTGTGTGCAGGGCTGTTAAGAAGGTTTCCGGCCTGTCCATTGAGCTCAAATGGCCCAATGACTTGCTGATTGCCGGCCTCAAGGCAGGAGGCATCCTGTTAGAAGCAGGTGCAGAAATGGATCGGCTGCGGTATGCAGTCATTGGGATCGGCATCAATGTCAACCTTTCCCATGGGGACATACCGGAGGCAGTTGCCCGTACCGCTACTTCCCTCTCGCTGGCAGCCGGAAAGCCGGTGTCCCGGCGCCGGTTGCTGGAGGAGATCATGATTTCCCTGGACAGCTACTACACCAAATTCTGCAGCGGGGGAGCCCAGTCCATCCTGACTGAGTATGTTGAGTTATGTTCCACCCTGGGCAAAGAGATTGCATTCCTTTGGCAGGGACAGAGGCGTTCCGGCCGTGCTGTTTCCGTTGCCCCCGATGGGGCACTGATTGTCATCACCAAATCAGGAGAAATGCTGACTTTGAGGGCCGGTGATGTTCACTGCCTCTAGAAGGTACGGAGGGCTTCTTAGGAGTCGGCAGATGGCGACTGAGCTATTGGGTAGCGAGATGCAGGGAAAGCCATCCTAGGGGATGGAGGCAGGTGAGGATATAACGCTTCTCTCTGGGGGAGGTTAACCTTAGTCAGGTTAGCTTTCTACATGGAGGGAGGCACTAAATGTCGCAGAAAGAAAAGGAACTCAAGCGGTTCGCTGAAGAGTATGGGTATGCACCCTTGGATGTTGAAGATGGAGTGCAGCTGCCCAATATGATGGGATGGATTGGTGGGTTCGATTTTAAGATGCATAGAGCCAGGGTTCTGGAGGAGATAGCAGCTGAACTGGGAGCCGATGTCGGCAGAATTCCAGGCCGGGAAAAATACTAAGAGTCAGCCAATACTTAAGTCCTGATCGAGGTCCACGGGGCATCGGTCAGGACTTTTGCTTATTTAGGAAAGGAATTTGTACAAAAGGGTGTCGGCATCAGTTCGGAGCGGAAGCAAAAAAGTCCCAATAAGGGCCAATGGTCGAGCAATTTGGAAGGAATTGAAATATTCATCAAGAAAATGTAATCGTGCCTTGACAAGTCGGTGATCAAGGGTCAATCAACGGATAAGAGAGGAGAGAGGGCTGATGAGAAAGCTTCTGATTCTATCCTTGGTGTTGGCACTGGTGTTGACCGCTGGTCTAACAGCGGGTGCAGCTCCCATTAAGTCAGTGATGGTGACTGACGTCGGCGGGTTAGGTGACCAGTCCTTTAACGATGCCGCCTGGCGGGGACTGAAGAGAGCGGAGGAGGAACTGGGCGTCACAATTGGTGTGGTAGAGTCGACTATGATGACCGACTATGAGCCTAACTTAGCCAATTTGGCAGAATCCGGTGCTGACTTGATTTGGGCGGTGGGATTCTTGATGACCGACGCAGTTGACAACATAGCCCCATTGTACCCCGACATCAAATTCGGCTTGATCGATGCTGTTGTGGATCATCCCAATGTGGCATCTTTCACCTTTAAGGACAATGAAGCTTCTTATCTGGCAGGAATTTTTGCCGCCTTGTGGAGCGAGACCGGGAAGATCGGTTTTATCGGCGGCATGGATTCTCCAGTTATTGAAAGGTTCGAGGCGGGATTCCGGGCAGGAGTTAAAGCCGCCGATCCCAATGCCGAAGTCCTCATCGGCTATGCAGGCAACTTCAATGATCCTGGGAAGGGGAAGGAACTGGCCCTAACCCAGTACAATCAGGGTGCCGACATCATCTACCATGCCGCCGGTGCAACGGGGCTGGGCCTTATCGAAGCTGCCAGGGAGACCGGCAAGTATGCCATCGGTGTTGACTCAGACCAAACCGTTCTGGATCCAGAGCATGTGGTAGCCAGCATGCTGAAGAGGGTGGATAATGCCGTATTCACCGGTGTAAGGGATCTGGTCAACAACCAGTTTGCAGCCGGCCATAGGGAGCTGGGCCTTGCCGAGGGCGGTGTTGATCTAGCCTACTCCCGGGGCATTGAGATTCCTCAGGAAATCATGGACCAGGTGGAGGAGGCCAAGAGGGCTATCATTGCCGGTGAAATTGTAGTGCCGGGTACTAGAGCCGAGCTTTAAGGAGGAGCTGGCCGTTATCTCCATGGCTTGTCGTGGTGAAGCGGCAGTACGGCCCGATGCTACCTATAAGCATCGGGCCTTCCGGCATTAGGCAGTGGGTTCCCATGGGCGGGCTTATGATGTCTGGCAGGAGTGAATAGACTTGAGTGAAAAGCTGTCACCAGTAGTGGAGCTTAGAGATATAACTAAGTTCTTTCCCGGCGTAATAGCCAATGACCGTATCAGCATCAAGTTTTGTCCCGGCGAGGTCCATGCTCTCTTAGGAGAGAACGGAGCCGGAAAGACCACTTTGATGAACATTCTCTATGGGTTGTATCCTCCCGACGGCGGCCAAATCTTTGTGCGGGGAAGGCCCGTAGACATCAAGAGTCCCACAGATGCCCTTTCCCACGGCATCGGCATGGTTCACCAGCACTTCATGCTGGTTCCTCCCTTCACAGTGGCTGAGAATATTATTCTCGGCAGTGAACCCAAGAAACGCCGCTTTTTTCTAGATATGGAGAGGGCGGTAGCTGATGTTGAAGCTCTTTCAAACCGATATGGTCTCAAAGTAGACCCCAGGGC
>JAAYGR010000197.1 GCA_012727675.1 Bacillota bacterium | reverse complement strand
TGTCGCTGGTTCGATTCCGGCTCTCGGCACCATTTTATGAGCCATTAGCTCAGCAGGTAGAGCACCGGACTTTTAATCCGGGTGTCCGGGGTTCGAATCCCCGATGGCTCACCATGAAGAACCCCGCTTTGGCGGGGTTTTGTGTTACCTGGCAATCGAAGTGTTATGTTTTATGTTACCTGGAGATCGCACTGCGTTCTGGTACTTGAGAATAGGCTGAATTATAGTTGGCAGCTGGTAGTTGCGGCATATGAATTCTTGGTGGACAGCGCTAGACCTAGACATCTAGCGCTGTTCTCATTTCCTTTACTCGCCCGCCCTTGCCGGTTCGCTCACCGTTCCCGGCGTAAGCAAAAGGTAGAGTCCAGCTATACCTACTATCGTGTAGATTATTCGGCTCACCATGCTCGGCATGGTGGCCGAGCCGCCAAAAATAGCTTCAACTAGGTTCCAGTTGAACAATCCTACCAAACCCCAGTTCAAGGCACCTATGATGGTGAGAATCCGGCTAGCTGTTCTTAGACCTTGCATAAGCCCTCAACTCCTTTCATTGGTGTATTGTCTCCCATACTATCCTCTCCAAGAGTCTGCTGCAGTCATACCCTTAGTAAACAAAAAATGGAACAAACAATCGGCAAAGTCAGACTCTGGATACAGGATGCAGTTTTTCGTACGAGTTGGGCCGAAAGAGAACTTTTATTTCAATATTTAGCAGGAATTGTGCCGAAAAGGTCCAATAGGTGTTAGCAACAGTGGTGCGTCTCTGATGCATCACAAAATTTTGCATGGGAGGTTGCTTATGCGGATTAGGCTGTTTCTAGTGGCTTTGTTGGTGATGGTGGTGGGTTTGGGAGGGATAGCTAATGCAAGCAGCGATACCTTGGTAATCGGCAGCGGAGCAGAGGCTGTCGGGTTAGACCCAAGGTTGGAAACTGATGTCCCCTCCTTTGAGCGGATCAATGTAATTATGGAGCCGCTGGTCAAGTTCGATGTGGAGATGAACCTGGTCCCGGCTCTGGCCACTGACTGGGAGTTCAGCGATGACGCGCTTACTTTGACTTTTTATCTGCGGGAAGGTGTCAAGTGGCACGATGGAAAGCCCTTTACAGCTGAGGACGTCAAATACACCTTCGAATGGGTTCTAGATCCCAGTAATGCCGCCCCCAATCGTGGTTTGTACGCTGATATTGACCGTATTGAAGTAGTTAATGATCATGTGGTCAGTTTTCACCTAGGGAAACCATACTCATTCTTGCTGAACAATATTGCCCGAATGCCCATTACTCCTGCCCATGACGGTGATCGGGAGGATTTCCGTCAGGCTCCCATCGGCACAGGGCCCTATAAGCTGGTTCAGTGGACCCGGGATGATCGGATGGTGTTGGCAGCCAATGACGAGTATTGGGGGGGGAAGCCGAATATTCCCAACCTGGTCTTCCGTGCGATCCCCGAAAACGCAACTCGTCTGCTGGCATTTGAAGCTGGAGAGATCGATATCTATCAAGGTGGTGTAGTCCCACAGGAGCTTCCTCGGCTAGAGTCAGATCCTCGATTTGTTGTTCAGCGGGTGCCGGGTACAGGTTATAACTACCTAGGCTTTAATACACAGGTAGGAGCTTTGTCAGATGTAAGGGTACGGCAGGCGATTAACTACTTAATCAACCGAGAGGGCATCGTTACCAGAGTTCTAAATAACATCGGTACCCCCGGCATTGGACCTATTCCAGAGACTCTACCCTGGTTTAACCCGGACGTTCAGCGCTATGAGTACAATCCAGAAAAAGCTAAGGAGCTGCTGAAGGAAGCAGGATACGGCCCCGGCGACATATCACTGCGGCTGTTCACCAACGAGAACCCTGACCGGGTGCGTATTGCTGAAATCTTACAGTTTGAGGCTCAGCAAATCGGCGTTAAGATAGAGGTATTCGTAGAAGAGTGGGGAGCTTACCTCAGCAGAGTCCAGGAGACCGACGACTTCGACATCTTTATCCTTGGCTGGGCCGGTCAGCTGGATCCCGACCGGGCCATGATTCGGCAGTTCCATACCGATGGCGCCAATAACTACGGTAAGTATTCCAATGAGCGCTTGGATTATCTGTTGGAGTATGGACGCACAGTGCCTCCCGATTCCCAGGAGTCCATCGAGATTTATCGGGAAGCCCAAGAAATCGTTGTGCGGGAAGTGCCGTATGGTTTTATTAACTACTCAGAAGAAGTTGGCTTACACCACAACTACATCAAGAACTGGAGAGTACATCCCTACGGAGCCGGTGCCTGGCAGGACGTACATCTCATAGTAAAAGAGCGGTAAGACGGTGAGCAGCAAGGATACCAGGTGGTCAGCCACCTGGTATCCTCACTGTCAAATAGTGCATCACGATTAACACTCGGTAAGTCCTGCAAGGCTGGCCAATATGCCGGCTATTAATTTTCATAAAGGAGCCAACCCCTCGATGATTCGCTACATTGTCCGCAGACTGGTGCAGATGATTCCTCTATTACTGGGTATTTCAATCCTGGTCTTTCTCTTGGTACATCTTTCGCCTGGGGATCCTGTTCGAATGTTGCTGGGTGAAGAAGCCACCGAGGAAGATGTAGAACGGTTGAATGCCATTTATGGCTTTGATTTGCCCCTACACATTCAATACTTCCGCTGGCTCAGTAATGCCCTGCGGGGGAATCTCGGTGATTCTATTCGGCAGGGAATATCGGTTACTACACTGCTGTCCGAACGGTTAGGTGCCACTCTAGAACTGGCTGTTGTGTCAGTTATTATTGCCGTTGCCCTGGGCATACCTTTGGGTATCATAGCAGCTGTTAGGCGAGGATCACTGGTGGACTACTTCAGCATGATTCTCGCTTTGGTCGGTGTATCAACACCCGGTTTTTGGCTGGGCCTTATGCTCCTGACACACGTAGCCCTGAAGGTTGACTGGCTGCCTATGTTTGGACGGGATGGTTCTATCTTCGGCGGCCTTTGGATACTGATTACCCAGATGCGGGTGGATGTGCTGTTGGAAGGATTGAGACATGTCCTGCTGCCAGCTGTAAGTATAGGTACCGGCATGATGGCTATTGTTACCCGTTTGACCCGTTCCAGTATGCTGGAGGTCTTGGGGAAGGATTACATTCGTACAGCCAAGGCCAAGGGTTTAAATAACCAGGTAGTCGTCCTCAAGCACGCCCTTCGCAATGCTCTTTTGCCGGTGATCACTATCATCGGCATTCAGTTTGGGGCAATGCTGGGTGGTGCGGTGGTGACGGAGACAGTCTTTGCTTGGCCGGGAGTAGGCCGCTTGATCGTTAATGCAATCCGCCAGAGGGATTTTCCCATTATCCAAGGTGGAGTCTTGATGATGGCAGTGGTCTTTGCTTTAGTAAATCTTGCAGTGGATATCAGTTATGCCCTGGTGAATCCACGGATTCGCTACGACTGAGGAAGGTGGCAGAATGAAGCAGTTTCTTCGCAACAAGAGTGCTGTAACAGGCACCATCATTGTCGGCATTTTGATTATTACAGCCATATTTGCAGATGCCATTGCTCCTAAAGATCCGTATCAGATGGACATTTGGGAGAGTTTTCGGCCTCCCGAAGGTTTGCGGGGCGAGTACATCTTAGGTACCGATGACATGGGACGTGATGTGTTGAGCCGGATCATTGTCGGGTCTAGGATATCTTTGCTGGTTGCCATTATAGCGACTGGGGTTTCCCTTGTGTTCGGTGTAACCTTGGGAGCCATTGCCGGCTATGTCGGCGGAATAACCGATGCTATTATTATGCGAATTATGGATCTCATCCTGGCTTTTCCCTCGATCCTCTTGGCTATTGCCATCGTCGCCTCATTGGGGCCCGGTGTAGTCAATGCTATGCTGGCCATTGCTATTGTCCGAATTCCGGCCATGGTAAGGGTCACCCGCAGTATGGTTCTGAGTCTCCGGGAAGAGGACTTTGTGGCCGCCGCCCAAGCTTTAGGGCTATCCCATACAAGGATTCTATTTCGCCATATACTGGTGAACTGCTATGCGCCAATTCTGGTAGTCGCAACTCTGAATATGGGTACAGCAATTACTGTTGAAGCAACATTGAGTTTCTTGGGACTCGGTGCCCAGCCTCCAATTATCAGCTGGGGGCGGATGTTGGCACTAGGCCGGGAGGCGATCCGTACAGCACCCCATATAACCGTGTTTCCCGGTTTAGCCATCGTTTTCACAACGCTGGGCTTTAATCTATTGGGAGACGGCCTCCGGGACATTTCCGATCCGCAGCTAAGAGGGAGATAGTAAGGGAGCCTGTTTAGAAATAGAGCAGACGGGGCCATCGACCGAGGTGTTTGAATGCTCCTCAGCTTCGCATCCTCGGATCTAGATGGGCAGCCAGTTCCACCACGGGGTTATCCCGTTTCAGCTTAACTGCCTGGTACATGCAGACTTCATGACAGCACATGCATTCAATACAGGTAGTGTAGTTGATTGCCTTTGTCTCTGGATGGATGGCCTGCACCGGACAGCTTTCCACACACATATTGCAGCCCCGGCAAAGCTTAGTGCTGATCCTGGGACGGGCCTTCAGGAGATCAATTACCCTAACTATAAGCCGATGATTCCGCTGGCCTGTTCTCAGTTTTCGATACCGCTTAGGAAGCCTAAAACCTGCCAGCCGGGGCGGTGCAGTATAATCACCTAGAATCTTTATTTTACTGAGGGAGGCTTCTCCCAGGCCCCTCTGCCGAGCGCTGACTAGGATTGGTATGTCATCTATACTTAGGCCTACCATGGATGCTGTGGCGGTATCCAAAGCCAGTGGGTCGGTACTGAGCAGAATCTTTTCGGCTGGATAAACCTTGCCTGCAGTGGGCCCATCCCCCTGCATTGCTGTTATGCCGTCCATGACATGCAGTCCAACGTTCACTGCTGCATGTATGTCTGCAATCACCTGTCCCAGCGCGAACTGATTAGGGGCCAAGCGGTGGTATTTCGCCTTTCTCAGTCCAGGAATGCACCCGTAGAGGTTCTTTACTGCACCTGTGAAGATACTGGCGGAATGTGTTTTCAGTTTGGGCAGGTTTATTACCAGATCAGCTTCAAACAAGGGCCTGGCTAGATACATTGGCTTGGTGTCTATGCTGGATTTGACCGGTACCACACCTTCTTTGTCAAAGTTCATGATCACCGCCCCTTCGCTTTCGGCTACTTCCTGTAATCCAGAAGTCACAAGGCTCCTAGCTGTTGGAGCGATACCAGCAATTGCCCCGCCGGAGCTGTCCCCGATCCAAACATCACAGTGATGGTCTTTGAGGATTCTAGTTAATGCTCTGACAAACTCCGCATGGGTTATCGCAGCAGAATCCGGCGGCTTTGGTCCGATGAGGTTAACTTTGAGAAGTACCTTCATCCCAGGAGCAATAAACTGCCTCCAACCGCCGAGAAGGTCAATGCCTTTCTCCAGTTTGTCTATCACTTTAGTTAAGGCGTAATCAGGGCAGTCATTGATCACCACTGTAGACATACCAAGGCCCCCTAACCAACTGCCCACACCAGCAGTCTCTTGAAGGAATAGATCTAGAAGACATTCAGGGTTCGGTTTAGGTAAATGTCCCTTGCGTATCTATAATTCCCACTTAAGCAAAGAAAACCCTGTTATGGTTATCTGGAACTTAACACCCATAGCAACAACCGCCCCTGGTCTTGGTCGACAGGGGCGGTTGAGTGTTTCAGTAACTAAACCATTTTGATTTTGCTGTCCTCCATTTGATGGGCTCTGTGGCAGGCTGCCTGGTGGGTTCCCTCATAGTTTAGGAGTTCAGGTTCTACCTCCCGGCAGATATCAATGGCATAAGGACAGCGGGGGTGCAGCCGGCAGCCTGAAGGCGGATTGACCGGACTTGGGATCTCACCTCGAAGGAGCTGCGCGAATCCTCGATGTCTCGGATCCGGAACAAATACTGCCCCGATCAAAGCTGCAGTATAGGGGTGCCGGGGATTTCCGATGACTTCATCGGCAGTTCCCAGTTCCACCAGTTTACCCAGGTACATCACCGCGATCCGGTCGCAGATATGCCTTGCCGTAGCCAAATCGTGGGTGATATACACGAAGGTTACCCCTTTAGAACGGGACAGGTTTAGCATTAGATTTAGTACTTCGCCCCGGATGGAAACATCAAGCATTGAGACTGGTTCGTCAGCCACGATAAAATCTGGATCCAACACTAGGGCTCGAGCTACCGCTACCCGCTGGCGCTGGCCTCCAGACAGTTCATGGGGATACCGGGTCATGTATTCCTCCGGCGGAACCATCTCTACATCACGTAGCGCTGCAGCTACGGCTTCCTGGGCTTCCCGGACACTGCCTGCTATGCCCTGAATCCGCAGCGGCTCGGAGATGATGGTCTGGACATCCATCCGGGGATTCATGGATTCGTACGGGTCCTGGAATATGACCTGCATTTTCCGGCGCAGAGCCTTCATCTCATCGGGAGTCTTGGTAGTTATATCGCTGCCCTGGAAGACGGCACTGCCGCTGGTGGGCTCAATGAGTCTCAATAGACTCCGGGCAAGGGTTGTCTTGCCGCAGCCAGACTCACCGACTACACCTAAGATTTCTCCCTTGTATACAGAAAAGGAAACATCGTCAACGGCTTTAAGGGCCGGCTGTTCCTTGTTTCTGAGGGACTGTAAGAAGCCTACCCGTACAGGGAAATGCTTAACCATGTTGCGCACTTCCAAGATGGGTTCCTTTTGCCGTTCTTCTTGGGCGGCAGAGCGAGGTCTTATTGCCTCCCAAATATCCCCTTCTTGCCGGACCACGTCTATCTTGTGGCAAGCCACCATGCGGCCGTTGTCGTCTACCCTTTGCATCTGAGGCTCTTCCTGCCTGCACCTCTCATCGGCCAGGGGACAGCGGGGGTGGAATCTGCAACCCGACGGCGGAGCCAGCAAATTGGGGGGGAATCCCGGCAGTGATCTGACCTCAGAACGCTCGGCCTTGATGTTGGGGAATGAACCCAACAGGCCAAGGGCGTAGGGGTGCAGCGGATTGGTATAGACATCCATCACACTGCCGTATTCCACAATTTTACCGGCATACATGATCGCTACGGTATCACAGGTCTGTGCGATGACAGACAGGTCATGGGTGATCAGCATCATTGAAAGACCTAAGCGCTCCCGCAGTTCGCCCAAGGCCTTTAGAATCTGGGCTTGTACCATCACGTCCAAGGCTGTGGTTGGTTCATCGGCTATGATCAGGTCCGGATGGCAAGCCAATGCCATGGCGATAACCGAGCGCTGCTTCATACCGCCGCTGAACTCATGGGGGTATTCAGAGAATCGATCAGGGTTAATGCCTACCAGTTCCAGAAGCTCCTTAGCTCTTGACACTGCCTCAGCCCGGGATACATCTTCGTGGCTGAGGATTGCTTCAACTATCTGTTCCCCAACCCGATGTACCGGATTGAGGGCATTCATTGCTCCCTGAAAGACCATGGAAATACGCTTCCAGCGAATTTCTTTCCGGAACTGCTCCTCAGGCATTCTTAGCAGGTCTTGTCCGTCCATTATGATACTGCCTCCATGGTAGGCACCATTGGAGGGGAGCAGACGCAGGATGGCTGATGCCATACTGGATTTCCCACAGCCGGACTCTCCGGCTATGCCGAGGGCCTTGCCGCGTTCGATTTCGAAACTGATAGAATCCACTGCCCGGACATGGCCCCGGAGGGTTCGGTAATACATTTTTAAGTCTTTTACTTGTATTAGGGCCATGTTACGATCTCTCCCTATATCGTGGATTAAGGATTTCATTAACTGCATTTCCAATAAACACAAAGGCCAAGCTCAAGAATGTGAGGGCCAGTCCTGGGGGTATCAGCCACCACCAGGCCAACTTGGTAAAGCCGCCGAACTGGCGTGCATTTTGCAGGATCTTGCCCCAAGTAGGCACCCTGGGATCCCCGAGGCCGAGGAAGCTCAATGAAGCTTCTGTTAGTATGGCACTGGGAATTCTCAGTACCAGATTAGCGAAAATCAAAGGTACCGTATTGGGCAAAATATGGGACAAGATAATATAGCCGCTGGCTGCGCCCGAAGCCTTCGCAGCTTCTACAAAGGTGCGCTCTTTGAGAGACAGAGTCTGGGCTCTAACTATTCTAGCAATACCCATCCAGGAAAAGAGGGCCAAAAGGGCCACGACGTTGACAATGCTTTTCCCAAAGAGGGCACCGAGAATAATCAAGACCGGCATAGAAGGTATAGCAAGCATGATATCGACTATTCGCATCAGAACTTCATCTACTATACCTCCGAAGTAGCCTGCGATCAAACCGACAGTTGTTCCGATTACAACGGCAATGAAGGCAGCTGAGAGGCCAATAGCCAGCGCTATCCGAGTACCGTAGACCAGCTGAGACCAGATATCTGAACCCAGGTGGTCTGTGCCCAGCAGGCCGTGGACTTTACCCAGAATGCCGAACTTCACCGGTCTCATTCTTATCGTCACCGGACCGCTGGCAGATTCGGCATCAGCTGTCAGCCGCAGTGTATAATCACCCCGTTCGGCGAAAACCAGTGCTGTCGGATCGTCGAAGAAGGAAATCCCTAAGCGCTGCTTCAGATCAAAGTCCCGGGTATCAACCAGTGCCCGCTTAAGGTTTACCGAGCCTCGAACCTTGTCCTCCCAGAGATGGTAGACATCGCCACTGGGTGTAACCATGTCTAAAGACAAGGCGGTTGTGGCATCACCGGGGGCATCAATACTGTACTCGAAGCTGGAGCTAAAGGTCTGCGGTGTCTTGTAGTTGTACTCAAAGGCATGCTGTAGTACTGCAGAGGCTTCAGCATCTTTCTGGGAATCTGCCGCTGGAGCTGTTTTTTCATCAGCTTTCTTTGCACCGCTGCTTAATCCAAAGGGATCCCATTGAAAACTGCTGGTCCAGGCAGTGGTCGAACTCTGGGTGGTTTGCTCTTCTTTCGCTGCCGTTTCTTTGGCAGGAATGACTATCTCAACACCTTCATTGGCAGCCTGGGGCCAGGCAGAAACGACAGTTTCTTCAGCCTGATCGATCTCCCATTCTCCATAGCCAATGTCCAACCTCATAGTTGGAGGCAGATCCCGATATTTGCTGGACACTTTGCCCAACCACGCAGGAGCGGCCACGCTGTCCGCGAGGTAAAGGTCGCTCAATGGATCATAAGGCGCAATCAGTGGGGCGAAAATGGCGACAAGTACATAGACCAAGACTATGGCCAAACCAAGCATCCCCTGGGGTTTGCGCCGGTACTGCTCCCAAAAAGTAAGTGGTCGAGGAGCTGCCGTGACTGAAGTCCTGGCTGTTTCTTGATTCTCTTTTCTTTTCCGGTTAATGCTCAACTCTGACCACCTGCCCCAACGCGGATCCTCGGGTCAACGAGACCGTAAGCCACATCCGCCAATAGATTTGAAACAATTACAGCCAATGCAATAAGATAAAAGGCTCCCTGTGCAGCAGGGTAATCCATCTTGAGGGTGGCATCCAATAGGTATCTACCAACACCGTGCCAGGAGAAAATACTCTCTGTAATGACTGCACCTGAGACAGCACCAGGAAGCGACATAAAGATCAAAGTGATAATCGGGGGCAATACGCTTCGGAGTGCATGGTGATACAATATCCCCCGCCGATGAATCCCCTTGGCCCTCGCTGTGACTACATAATCTTGACTCAGGGCCTCAAGCATGGTGTTACGGGTGTACAGCGCCCAAGAGCCAAATCCGATGAGAACATTTGAGCCAGCAGGTAAGATCAAATGCCAGATGCGGTCCAACAGGATTGCAAAGGTTCCCTCGGGAGGCGGAGCACTCATGGTGCCGTGAATGGGTAAGATGGGCCAATAATAGCCAAAGAGCAGCAGCAAGAGCAGCTGAATAAAAAAGCCCGGCACTGCGTAGGCAAAGAGACCCGAGCCTACGACAAACTTTTCGGCAAACTTATCCCTATTGGCTGCCGCATAAACTCCGAGAGATATTCCTACTGTCGCTGTACCGATGAAGGTTGCGGCAAACAAAACTATGGTATTGGGGAGTCTTTCCTTTAGCTCTGACCAAACAGGTCTGCGGGTATTAAAGGATAGACCCATATCAAATCGGAGCAGTGATGATAGATAATTGATATATTGCTTGAATAACGGCTCATCTAGTCCGTACTGTCTCCTCAGTTCCATCTTTGCCTCTGCAGTAAAGTTGGGATCGATGATCATCTTTTCAGGATCACCGGGCATCAGTCGAAAGAGGACAAAGTTGAACGTGAGGATCACAAAGAGGACCAGGATGGCATAGAGCACTCGCTTTAACAAATATGATCGAAAACCCAAGTCCTTCTCACCTCATTCTACCTAACCAGACCAGTGGCAACCGCCGCTGGGGCAATGCCTCGCAGCGGCGGTCAAATGGTAAACGCTGCTGGTTATATTACTCAGTCAGTTGGGTTAAGCCTCCAGTAATATGGGTTCTTAACCAACCGGACGTATTCACCGGGTACATACTCTTTGAGTACAAAGGGTCCGGTGCCAACTAGCTTGGTATAACCTTCCATGGTCGGATGGGGTTCGAGCCAAGGCTCGAAGGACTTGTAATCCTCTACGTCCTCCCAAATGTGCTTCGGCAAGTAAGCTAAGTTGGCATTGTACAGGTGCCAGTAGCTCACTGTATCAAAGTATACCTTCACAGTGTACTCATCGATGAGCTCTGTCTTGACCACTTTGTCTACATTGGCCAGATAGCGGGGCACCTGGTTCTCTTTCATGAAGTCAATGGTAAACTTGACGTCTTCTGCGGTGAAGGGCATGC
>JAAYGR010000196.1 GCA_012727675.1 Bacillota bacterium | reverse complement strand
ATCCTTAGGTGAGGGCAGATAGTCAATGACAGCATCCAGCAAGGACTGGACACCTTTATTCTTAAAGGAAGAACCACACAACACCGGCACGACCTTGGCTGCCAGCGTTCCCTTTCGGAGGGCTCCCTTGATCTCCTCAACGGTGAGCTCCTCCCCTTCAAGGTACTTGATCATCAGCTCATCATCCAGCTCGGCTACGACTTCCAACAGCCTTTCTCTGGCCGCGGTAACTTCCTCAAGCATGTCAGCTGGAATTTCTGTTTCCTCCCGCTGACTGCCGAGATCATCGGCATACTGAATCGCCTTCATCCGCACCAAGTCAACCATGCCGGTAAAGTTCTCTTCGGCCCCGATAGGTAACTGGATGGGAACAGCATTAGCGCCGAGACGTTTGCGCATCATCTCTACGACACTATTGAAGTTGGCTCCGACCCGGTCCATCTTGTTTATATAAGCGATCCGGGGCACCCGGTAGCGATCTGCCTGCCGCCAAACCGTCTCCGACTGGGGTTCTACCCCCCCTACTGAGCAGAAAACAGCTATGGCGCCATCCAGCACCCGCAGTGACCGCTCTACTTCTACCGTGAAGTCCACGTGTCCGTGCGTGTCAATAATGTTGATGCGATGGTCCTGCCAATAACAGGTAGTAGCCGCAGAGGTAATGGTAATACCCCGCTCCCGCTCCTGGACCATCCAGTCCATAGTAGCTGCACCATCATGGACCTCGCCGATCTTGTGGACACGACCGGTGTAGAACAGAATCCTTTCGGTAGTCGTAGTCTTGCCGGCATCGATGTGAGCCATGATACCTATATTTCTTGTTTTTTCTATGGGATAATCCCGAACCACTCTATAAGCCTCCCAACCAGTTAAGCGCTACGGATAACATTCGGCATTGAAGCCGATTTCTACCAGCGGTAGTGGGCAAATGCCTTGTTGGCCTCTGCCATTCTGTGGGTTTCTTCTTTTCTCCTAACAGCTCCCCCAGTATTGTTGGCAGCATCCATGAGCTCCGCCGCCAGGCGGGATGCCATGGAGCGCTCTCCACGGGTTCTAGCAAACAGCACCAACCATCGGAGAGCCAGCGAGCGGCGCCTGTCAGGCCGTACCTCTACCGGCACTTGGTAGGTAGCACCACCCACCCTGCGAGGCTTTACTTCTACCACCGGCATGATATTCTTCAAAGCCTCTTCTAACACTTCCATCGGATCCCTGCCGGTTTTCTCCCGTATCTCGTCAAAAGCTGAATAGACGATGCGCTCTGCTACGCTCTTCCTGCCATCCAGCATGACGGTATTGATCAACCGAGCTACCAGCTCGCTCTCATACTGCGGGTCCGCCAGGATCTCCCGTTTCGGTATTCTACCTCGTCTCGGCATCAATTCCCCCCCTTTGCCAGAGCGACGGCATTGCCAAATAGCTGCCTCTGTGCCATCCCTCATAGTATCCAGTAAAGCGAGTATAATATGCAGTTAATGCCTTATTTAGGGCGCTTTGCGCCGTACTTAGATCTACCCTGACGCCGAGCTTCCACACCAGCAGCGTCTAGAGCTCCCCGGATCACATGATAGCGAACGCCTGGGATATCTCTGATTCGGCCGCCTCTGATCAGTACTACAGAGTGCTCTTGCAGATTGTGGCCTTCGCCGGGGATATAGGACGTAACTTCAATGCCGTTGGTAAGCCGGACACGGGCCACCTTTCGCAGGGCGGAATTCGGCTTTTTGGGTGTGCTGGTATATACTCTGGTACATACCCCTCGCTTTTGAGGACTGCCTTTAGTGACTACCCGCTCATTCTTCAGGGTGTTTTGAAGGTATCGCAAAGCCGGGGCTGCAGTCTTCTTCTTGATCTTCTTTCTACCATGACGTACCAGCTGATTAATGGTTGGCATGTGGTTCCCCCCTTTTCACCTATTTCAAAATCGCTGCGGCAGCTGCCCCCACATCGATTCCGCAGCATTTGCCTAAATTTTTCATGGAATCTACATACACGGGCTCTATGCCCATTTCCATGCATTGACGCCGAAGGGGTTCGGTTATCCTGGATTCGGCATCCAACGCCAAATAGCACACAGCCACGTGGCCTTCCTTCAAAGCTCGATATGTGCGTTTGCTTCCCACTATCTTACGCTTGGCATCCTTTAGCCTAGCCGGCATTGGAACACTCCCCCTACCTGCCAATATCCGGCCCATAAACCCCAGCAATACACACACTCACACATTTTAGCACCACCGAAGTTGCCTGTCAAGGGTAAAGCCGGTGGGACCGGCAACTTTGTCAACCTGTTGTAGCTTCCGCTCCCACCGTTTCCTGTGCTTCTATGTCTTCGGTGTCCTGGGGCACGACCCCATTTTCTGTCCTGACCTGCACCGTTCTGTAATGGGACATGCCGGTGCCGGCAGGAATCAGTTTTCCGATGATTACGTTTTCCTTGAGCCCCAAGAGGGGATCGTATTTGCCCTTGAGGGCAGCATCTGTCAGGACCCTGGTCGTTTCCTGGAAAGAGGCAGCTGACAGGAAGCTTTCGGTGGCCAGCGATGCCTTGGTGATACCCAGCAGTACTGGTTTGGCCTCTGCCGGCTTGCCGCCTTCAGCTACTGCCCGCTGGTTTTCATCCTCGAACTCATTGATATCTACTAAGCCACCGGGCAAGAGGTCTGTATCTCCAGGGGACTCCACCTTGACCTTGCGCAGCATCTGGCGGATAATCACTTCGATGTGCTTGTCATTGATGTCTACACCCTGAGAGCGGTATACTTCCTGGACTTCCCGAACCAAATACGCCTGAACTGCCCGCACCCCTTTAACCTTCAAGATCTCGTGGGGGTTAACGGGACCCTCAGTCAGCTGATCTCCAGCTTCAACATACCCTCCGTCTCTGACCTTGAGACGGGCTCCGTATGGTACAGTATAGCTCTTTTCCTCTCCCTGCTCGTCGGTAACTACCACTTTCCGAACGCCTTTGCTCTCCACTATCCGGGCAGTACCAGCTATTTCGGTGATAATCGCCTGTCCCTTTGGTTTACGGGCCTCGAAAAGCTCCTCTACCCTGGGCAGACCTGCAGTGATGTCATCGCCAGCCACACCGCCCGTGTGGAAGGTCCTCATGGTCAGCTGGGTACCCGGCTCACCAATTGACTGGGCTGCAATGGTTCCCACTGCTTCACCCACCTCAACCAGCCTTCCAGTAGCCAGGTTCCGGCCGTAGCAGAGGGAGCAAACACCATGGCGGGTCTTGCAGGTCAGCACTGAACGGATTTCTGCTTCCTTTATACCTGCTGCTTCCACAGCTTCCGCCAGATCCTCATCGATCATCTGGTTGGCTTCCACCAAGACCTCTCCGGTTTCTGGATGCACAATGGGAACCGCTGCCACCCGTCCTGTCAACCGTTCGCTAAGGGGCTCGATGACCTGCTCAACGTCCCGACCCACATCGGTGATGGCAGTAATGCTGATTCCCTGGTCAGTACCGCAGTCAACCTCCCGGACGATAACATCCTGGGCCACATCCACCAACCGTCTGGTCAAATAACCTGAATCTGCGGTCCTCAGAGCAGTATCTGCTAGACCCTTCCGGGTACCGTGGGTGGAGTTGAAGTACTCCAGTACGGTAAGTCCTTCACGGAAGTTGGCCTTAATTGGTATCTCGATGGTCTTACCTGTAGGATCTGCTACCAAGCCCCTCATGCCCGCCAGCTGGCTGAGCTGCGACTCGTTGCCTCGAGCTCCGGAACGGGCCATCATCCAGATTGGATTGAAGGCATCCATGTGTTCCCGCATAGCCCGGGTGACCTCTTCCTTGGTCCTGGTCCAGATATCGCAGATCCTCTGATATCTTTCCTCTGCAGTTAGAAGTCCCCGTCGATGCTGCTGCTCCACTGTTTCCACCTGCTCCTCTGCTTGAGCAAGCAGCTCTTCTTTCTCCGGCGGACTGTTGATATCACTCAGTGCTACTGTGGTGCCGGAAATTGTGGCGTAGTGGAAGCCCAGCCGCTTGATTTCATCCAAGACTTCCGCGGTGCGGGTACTGCCGAACAGGCGATAGAGCCTGGCTACCAGCTGGGCCAGCTCCTTGCTGCCGACCACACCGTTGTAGAAGTCGAGTTCCTCAGGGAGGACCTCATTGAAGATTACTCGGCCGACAGTAGTCTCAACGGCTTCACCATTCCACCGCACGGTGATTTTGGCGTGCAGGTCCACTTGATTGTCAGCATAGGCCATGTGTACTTCCTCTGGACAGCTGAAGCAGCGGCCTTCACCCAAAGCCCCAGCCTTCTCCTGGGTCAAGTAATAACACCCAATTACCATGTCCTGAGTTGGAGTGGTAACCGGACGACCGCTGGCCGGCAGCAGGATGCTGTTGGTCGACAGCATCAAGAGCCGGGCCTCTGCCTGGGCCTCTGCCGACAGAGGTACGTGTACAGCCATCTGGTCACCATCGAAGTCGGCGTTGTACGCGGTACAGACCAATGGGTGAATTTGAATTGCCCGTCCCTCAACCAGTACCGGCTCAAAGGCCTGGATTCCCAGACGGTGCAGGGTCGGTGCCCGGTTCAGCAGCACCGGATGCTCTTTAATGACCTCTTCCAAAACGTCCCAAACCTCAGGTCTTACCCGCTCCACCATACGCTTGGCGCTCTTGATGTTGTGGGCATGGCCGAGATCCACCAGCCGCTTCATCACAAAGGGCTTAAAGAGCTCTAAAGCCATTTCCTTGGGCAATCCGCATTGGTGCATCTTCAGCTCGGGACCAATGACGATAACGGAACGTCCCGAATAGTCCACCCGCTTACCCAGCAGATTCTGGCGGAACCGTCCCTGCTTACCCTTCAGCATATCTGAAAGAGACTTCAAAGGCCGATTGCCGGGACCAGTTACCGGCCGTCCCCGCCGGCCGTTGTCGATCAGGGCATCAACGGCTTCCTGGAGCATCCGCTTTTCGTTGCGAACGATAATATCGGGAGCTCCCAACTCCAACAGCCGTTTCAGCCTGTTATTGCGATTGATCACCCGCCGGTACAGGTCATTTAAGTCAGAGGTGGCAAAGCGCCCACCATCAAGCTGGACCATAGGCCGCAGCTCCGGTGGAATAACGGGGATAACATCCAAAATCATCCACTCAGGCCTGTTGCCAGACTTGCGGAAGCCCTCCACAACCTCCAGGCGGCGGATCGCCCGGGTACGGCGCTGTCCCTTACTGTCTTTGATCTCTGCCCGCAGCTCCCGGGCCAGTTCATTTAGGTCGATCTCCTCCAGCAGCCGCTTAATGGCTTCCGCACCCATGCCGGCCTGGAACGTATCGCCGTACTTGCTGCGGTATTCCCGATATTCCTGCTCGTTGAGCAGCTGCTTCTTTGTCAAAGTCGTATCACCGGGATCAATAACTATATAGGAAGCAAAGTAAAGCACCTGCTCCAGGGCCCGGGGCGACATGTCCAGTATCAGACCCATGCGGCTGGGTATCCCCTTGAAATACCAAATGTGGGATACCGGCGCCGCCAACTCGATATGACCCATTCGCTCCCGGCGGACCTTAGCTCTTGTAACCTCTACGCCGCAGCGATCACAGACAACGCCTTTATAGCGAACCCGCTTGTACTTACCGCAGTGGCATTCCCAATCCTTGCTGGGACCAAAGATCTTCTCACAGAACAAACCTTCCCGTTCCGGCTTCAAGGTCCGGTAATTGATGGTCTCCGGCTTTTTTACCTCACCACTGGACCAGGACCGGATCCGCTCCGGAGAAGCAAGACCAATGCGAATGCCATCAAAATTGTTAACATCTATCATGAAGCGACCACTCCTCTTGTCTAGAACCGTTCCGCACAAAAGGTGATGGAGCTCGAGAGAACCCCTGGCAACCCGTCATTAATAAGAGTCCTCATCCTCATCGTCATAGAGGTAATCAGAATCAGACTCGTCGTCATCTTCGAAATCGCCGTAGTCGATGTCGTCATCATCTAAATCGACTTCATCATCGATGTCGTCCTCATCTTCATCTGCATCCTCGTACTCTAGCTCAGCCTCTTCATTCCCATCGTCCAATTCACTATCTTCGATCTCGTCCCCATCACTTTCACTTTCCGGCTCTACAGGCGCTTCACTTTCCGCCCTTTTTTCTTCATACTCGTCTTCAGCCTGCTCTGATGCGGCATCCCGCTCACCCTGCCGCCGAACCTGGCCAACTTCCCTGGTCTGGATGTCAATGCCAAGTTCTTTGGCCATTTCACTTACGTCTTCATCAACTTCTTTGATCTCTACTTCTCCATCCTCGCTGAATACCCGAACATCTAGACAGAGACTCTGAAGCTCCTTAATCAAGACCTTAAAGGACTCGGGCACTCCCGGTTCGGGGATGTTTTCTCCCTTTACAATGGCCTCAT
Source organism: Bacillota bacterium (assembly GCA_012727675.1). Lineage (GTDB taxonomy): Bacteria > Bacillota > Limnochordia > DTU087 > DTU087 > DTU087. The sequence goes on along the minus strand of JAAYGR010000196.1, from coordinate 3,776 downwards.
AGGTCTTTACTCGGCCCACGACATCATCGGACTTGACAGTGAGCAGCTCCTGAAGAGTGTAGGCGGCTCCATAGGCTTCCAATGCCCAAACTTCCATCTCTCCAAAGCGCTGACCGCCGAACTGGGCCTTACCGCCCAAGGGCTGCTGGGTAACCAGAGAATACGGTCCAGTAGACCGGGCGTGGATCTTATCATCTACCAGATGTGCCAGCTTGAGCATGTAAATATATCCCACTGTAATTTCATTCTCGAAGGGCTCACCGGTGCGACCATCCCGCAGGGTAATCTTCCCATTTTCAGGCAGGTCGGCCTTCCGAAGCATTTCTACGATATCCTTCTCACCGGCGCCGTCAAATACCGGGCTGGCCACCTTTAGGCCCAGCGTTGCCGCTGCCCAGCCCAAATGTGTCTCCAGCACCTGCCCGATATTCATCCGGGAAGGTACTCCCAGGGGATTGAGGACAATCTCCACCGGGCGTCCATCGGGCAAGAAGGGCATATCCTCCTCAGGCAAAATCCTGGCGATAACGCCTTTGTTGCCGTGGCGTCCAGCCATTTTGTCACCTTCAGAGAGTTTGCGCTTCTGGGCAACATATACCCGCACCAAACGGTTAACCCCTGGAGGCAGTTCGTCGCCGTTGTCCCGGGAAAATACCTTTACATCAACGACTATGCCGCCCTCGCCGTGGGGAACCCGCAGGGAAGTATCCCTAACCTCCCTGGCCTTCTCGCCGAAAATCGCCCGCAAAAGCCGTTCTTCAGCAGTTAGTTCCGTTTCGCCCTTGGGGGTTACCTTACCGACCAAGATGTCTCCCGGCCTAACCTCAGCTCCGATCCGGACTATACCCCGTGAATCCAGATCCTTTAGGACATCTTCACCCACATTGGGTATATCCCGGGTGATTTCCTCGGCGCCTAGCTTGGTGTCCCGGGCCTGTGCTTCATATTCCTGAATATGAATAGATGTGAAAGTATCATGTTTGACTAAGCTTTCGCTGATCAAAATAGCATCTTCGAAGTTATAGCCTTCCCAGGGCATGAAAGCCACCAGCACATTGCGGCCCAAGGCCAGTTCGCCCTGGTCTGGTGAAGGTTCGTCGGCAATGACGTCCCCGACCTCCACCCTCTGGCCCTTTCGGACCAGCGGCCGCTGGTTGATGCACGTACCCTGGTTGGACCGCTCAAACTTCCTTAAATAATATACATCCCGGCCGCCGTCATCGGTCTTGACGATTACATCCTTGGCCGTGACCCTTTCAACCACTCCCGGATTCTTGGCAAGGACCAAGACTCCCGAGTCGGCAGCGGTCTTAACCTCCATACCGGTGCCCACGAAAGGTGCCTGGGTGCGCAGCAAAGGCACCGCCTGGCGCTGCATGTTGGCACCCATCAGCGCCCGGGAAGCGTCATCGTTCTCCAGGAAAGGAATTAGAGCGGTAGCAACACTAACTACCTGTTTTGGTGATACGTCCATAAAGTCTACTTGTTCTGAAGGAACAAGGAGAATTCGATCCATATATCGAACAGTTACACGAGAGCGAACAAATCGCCCTTCCTCATCCAAAGGCTCGTTGGCCTGGGCAACTACATAGTTGTCCTCTTCATCGGCTGTCAAATAGACAACCTCGTCGGTGACCCGGCCGTTATCTACCCGGCGGTATGGTGTTTCAATAAACCCATACTCGTTCATCCGGGCATAGGTACACAAGGACCCGATCAGACCGATATTGGGACCCTCCGGAGTCTCGATGGGACACATGCGCCCATAGTGGGAATGATGTACGTCCCGAACTTCGAAGCCGGCCCTCTCTCGGCTGAGACCGCCGGGCCCTAGAGCCGACAACCGCCGCTTATGGGTCAGCTCAGACAGCGGATTGGTCTGGTCCATGAACTGGGACAGCTGACTACTGCCAAAAAATTCCTTAATAGCGGCAACCAGCGGCCGGATGTTGATCAGTGCCTGCGGCGTGATGATATCAACATCCTGGATGGTCATGCGCTCACGGACAACCCTCTCCATCCGGGAAAGCCCGATGCGGAACTGGTTCTGCAGCAGTTCGCCCACAGCCTTCAGTCTGCGGTTACCCAGATGATCTATGTCATCAATGCTGCCGACACCGGACATGAGGTTTAGGAGATAACCCACTGTAGCGACGATATCTTCCTTGGTGATGGCCCGTACGTCAAGATCCGGCTGTCCGTTGCCGATGATCTTGAGCTCTTCATCATCTTTACCCTTCACATACGCGACATTAACCCCAGCCTCTGAGATTCGCTCCGCAGTCCGGCGATCAATTCGAGTATTGGCATCAGCCAGGATCTCGCCGGTTTCCGGATGGGCAACGGGCCTAGACAAAGTCCGTCCCACAAGCCGCTCGGTGATTCTGAGCTTCTTGTTCATCTTATAGCGGCCGACGACAGCTAGGTCGTACCGCTTTTGATCATAGAACAGGGTCTCAAACAGACTTCTCGCCGATTCTTCAGTCGGAGGTTCACCAGGCCGCAGACGCTTATAGATCTCAATAAGTCCTTCCCCTTCTGACTCGGTACTGTCTTTATCCAGCGTAGGTCCAAGGGCAGGCGCATCATTGAAAAGATCAGTCAACTGAGCATTGGTGCCGTAGCCAATGGCGCGGAGCAGCACAGTTACCGGCAGCTTACGGGTCCTATCTACACGGACGTAAACCACATCATTAGCATCCATTTCAAACTCCAGCCATGCACCCCGGTTGGGGATGATGCTGGCATTGTACAAGACTTTGCCGCTGGAGTGCAGCTCTTTCCCGTAATATACTCCCGGCGAACGAACCAACTGGCTGACAACAACCCGCTCTGCTCCGTTAATAATGAAGGTACCGTTATCGGTCATCAACGGAAAATCTCCCATAAAGACCTCTTGTTCCTTCACTTCGCCGGTCTCTCTATTGATCAGCCGTGCTCGCACCTTTAAGGGGACAGCATAGGTAACATCTCTGTCCTTACATTCCTCCACCGAGTACTTGGGCTCACCTAGCGAATGATCAATAAACTCCAGCACTAGGTTCCCGGTAAAGTCCTCAATAGGCGAAATGTCCTTAAAGGTTTCAATCAGTCCTTCCCTCAGAAACCACTCATAGGACTCCCGCTGGATGTCAATGAGGTTAGGCATGTCAAGCACTTCTTTGATCTTGCCAAAACTCAATCGCTGCTGCCTTTTGCCCACTTGTGTCACCGCGGCCAAAGTGCTCACCTCTCCTTCAGGATCTCCGTTCTACCACTAAGCCCAGGGCACCAACTACAGAAGGTAAACCCCTACAGCAAGAAATGGGAGACTGGTATCTATGCCTACTGCACAGACCTCTCCCTGTTATTTCCCACCGAGCCTTGCTATAATTAGAATGCAAAGCACACTTTTTAGCATGCAATTCTTTGTCTGTAAATATGCGTTGGGAATGCAAATACTGGTAAGCTGCCACTGCTTGGTCTTGTATTATGGCACAATACACCTACTATAACACTAACTGATTGTATCATGCCAATTCTCACCTGTCAAGGTGATGAGCGGAAATTAACTCGCAGGATGTACATGTGTATATATGTGCAGGCCCCCAGTCTGGGGGAGATAACCGGATGTGGTTTCCGAGCCTACCTTTACCCTCAGGGGAACCGGGGCGAGAACTCTGCTCTCGCCCCGATGCCTTTTTCCATTGCTTTTTCTTACTTCAGCTCTACAGTACCGCCAGCCTCTTCGATCTTGGCCTTGATGTCCTCGGCCTCTTCCTTGGAGATACCCTCTT
>JAAYGR010000195.1 GCA_012727675.1 Bacillota bacterium | reverse complement strand
TTCTTGTGCTGCTCGTACTGCGGGTACTTGTAGTTCAGCATGATTTGCTGTTCATCCCGGAAATGGAAGACCACATAGTCTTTTAAGAAAGTGATCAGATCTGCCACTGTGTCTTTTCCCTTACCCTGGTTACAGGCTTCAATAAGTGCATTAATCCTTTCAAAAAGAACCTTGTGCTGTTCATCGATTTTTTCTATCCCAACAGCCAGGTTAGGCGTCCATTTAATAGCCATCCATCAGTCCCCCCCTCTCAATTTGGATTCTTACCCGGGGGGACTCAAGATAAAACCAAAGACAGACCCTTGATTGTATCGTCTTGAGAACTGTTATAGGTAGCGCCTCTAGCCCTTCACGGCCTTGGCCTTCAAATGAAACGAGTCTTCAAAGGGGCGACATTTTTTTCCAGTGCCTAACTCACTGTCACTTTGCCGGCAAGGATCTGCTTGTAATCCTCATAATTTTTCTCCAAGAGGGTAGGGGTATCGAGGCCGTAAGGGCACTTGGATATACACGCGCCGCAGGTAGTGCATTCCTCTACTTTTTTCATTTTTTCCTGGGCGGCAGGCTCCAGCCAGCGCTGGGAAGGAGAACGCCTGATGAGGAGAGACATACGGGCACATATACTGATCTCGATGCCTTTGGGACAAGGCATGCAGTAGCCGCAGCCCCGGCAAAAGTCGCCTGTTAATTCCTGTCTTTCCCGTTCAACAAAAGCCCTTCTTTCCTCGGTCATCTGGGGCGGATTCTTCATATGGCTGAGGAACTCATCTAGTTCCGATTCCCGCTGGATACCCCAGATGGGAAGCACGTTTTCATACTGCGCCATAAAGGCGTATGCTGTCGCAGAGTCGGTAATCAAGCCGCCGGCCAGCGCTTTCATGGCAATAAATCCCATGTCCGCTTCGGTGCACTTCTTTGCCAGTTCCAGCTCCTCCGGGGATGACAAATAGCTAAAGGGGAACTGCAGGGTATCATACAGTCCAGAATCGATACATTCCTGTGCTATATCAAGCCTGTGGTTGGTTAAGCCGATGTACCTGATTCTGCCTTGCTTTCTTGCTTCTAACATGCATTCATACATGCCCGTCCCATCTCCAGGTTTGTAGCATACACTGGGGTTATGGAACTGATAGATATCAATGTAATCGGTCTTTAGAAGTCTCAAAGAGGTTTCTAAGTCCTGCCAAAAGGTCTCAGGTGTGGTGGCTTGCGTCTTAGTTGCAATAACTATGTTCTCACGAACACCGGCAAGGGCCTGTCCCAGTTTTTCTTCACTGTCTGAGTATACCCGTGCAGTATCGAAAAAGGTTATGCCGCCATCATAGGCCTTTCTCAAGATCCTGATGGCCTCCTCAAGGGTTGCTCGTTGAATGGGAAGGGCTCCAAAGGCAGTGCTGTTGCTTGTGATTCCGGTCCTTCCTAGTGTAACCTGTGTCACTATTCATACCACCTTTTTCCAAATACATACTGCTTCATGCTTCGAGCTGGCACTTTAAGACATCTATATGTCGAAAGAGTTCCTTGCCCATAGCGAAGGTAGACCCCTTTTTGGGGGGCCTTTTACCAAGCATGCTTTCCATACCTTGGACAATGGTGGAGGAATATCCTTCAGCCGCCGCAAGCTGGGCGTTGTGGAGAGCAGCCTCCAGCGGATTCCAGCTTCTGTTATGCCCCCATCTCCGCGCTGAGCATTCCGGTGAATACCTCTACCAAGCGAGGATCAAACTGCTCGCCGGCAAGCCGCCTCATTTCCTGAATCGCCTGCTCCTTGGTCATTGCCTGTCTGTAGGGCCGGCCGTGGGTCATGACATCATAGGCATCGACCAGGGCAATGATTCTAGCAAGGAGGGGAATTTCCTCTCCCTTAAGTCCCCGGGGATAGCCGCTGCCGTCCCACCACTCGTGGTGGGCGAGGATCGCCTCTGATATAGAGGCCAGCTCTGGAGAAGCTAAGGTGATGCGGTATCCGACCTCTGGATGTTTGCGGATTTCCTCCCATTCCTGGGGGGTGAGCGGCCCCGGCTTTCGCAGGATAGAGTCCTCAACACTTACTTTGCCGATGTCATGTAAAGTGGCCAGCAGTGCCAGGGCCGAAAGATCGCTCTCGCCGAGGCCCAAAGCTTTACCTATATCCACGGCGAATTTGCGGGTGCGCTGGGCATGTTCTTCTGTCTCAAAACTCTTTTCCCGCAGGGTGCTGGTTAAGAAGGCCAAGATGGCACTGCGGTGGCTGCTGCTTTCCGTCAGCTTCTGTGAGTACATCCGGTCTTCAGCTCGTCTTACTACTCTTCGCAGCGGTTCATCTAGTCCTCTTCTAGTGGCTCTTCCCAGCGCTAGACTCGGCATCATCATGGCATGACTACTGCTTTCTCGGCAGCGCCGGCGAATTTGACTAATTATTGCTTGAGCCTCTTCCGGCCCTTGATTAGGTAGGATTATGGCAAATTCATCCCCGCCAAAGCGGATAACGGATCCATTGTTTCCCACCGTTCGGGTCAGTATCTCAGCGATCTTGACCAACAGCCTGTCTCCCTGTTCATGGCCGAAAGCATCATTAACCAGCTTAAGACCATTGACATCACCGATGATAACGGAAACCTTCGGCTCATTGGCCCTCCGGTCAAGTTCTTCTTCCATGAAAGTCCGGTTGTATAACCCGGTTAGGATATCATGGTAGCTCAAATACCGCAGCCGTTCCTCAGCCTCTACACGGCTGGTGATATCCTCCATAACCCCCTCCAGCCATCCTTGTTCTGGATACATCCTGGCGGAGTAAAGCATCCAAATTACCGAGCCATCTTTTCGTCGAAATTGGGCTTCAAAGTGACGGACCTCACCATGTTCGTTGAGCAGGCGCAGCATCTCCCTGCGTTTCTTGGGATCCACATAATGGTCGGCAGATTTGAATTCCGCCATAAATTCCTGTCTGCTTGCATAACCAAACATTTCGGCAATCTGGTGATTTGCTTCCAAGATGGCGCCGTCGGAAATGCGGGACCGGAACACGCCTACCTGGGCATTATGGAATAGGTTCCGATAGGTCTCTTCGCTGATTCGAAGTTTAGTCTCCATACGGCGTTTCTCGGTTTCATCTCGGAAGACTAAGACGACTCCGGCAATCCTGCCGTGATCATCTTGGATGGGAGCGGCGCTGTCGGCGATAACTACTTCCTTTCCGTCTCTCCGCACCAAGACCGTATGGTTCGCTAGTCCATGAATTAGACCGGTGGCGATTACCTTTAGGGCTGGGTCGACACAAGGTTCCCGGGTATACTC
>JAAYGR010000194.1 GCA_012727675.1 Bacillota bacterium | reverse complement strand
GGTCTTTATATTCGGCTGTCTAGCACCCTTCATTACCTTTATGTACGGACGGGAGACCAATGATATTTACTATACAGCCCTGCTGCCTGTGAAGAAACGGGATACAGTGAAGGCAAAGTGCCTATTGTTGGTGCTGGCTCAGATGACGCAGCTTCTGATTTCCCTCCCATTTGCGCTCCTGCGGGTTAGTCTGCTGCCAAACGGCAACCCAGCCGGTATTGAGGCCAACGTGGCTTACTACGGATTCGGCCTGATGGTGTACACCATCTTCAATGTGATCTTCCTTACACAGTTCTTCAAGGATGCGCACAAGGTGGGAGTTGCATTCCTGATGGCAATTATCCCAGCCACTCTCGGGGTACTAGCCATGGAGGTCATAGTTCATTTCCCCCGTTTTGCCTGGCTGGACAGCGTAGAGCCGTCTATGCTGGTGCGGCAGCTGCCTATATTACTCTTTGGTGTGGTGGTTTATGTCATAGGCAATATTGCGGCGTATCATATTTCAGCTGGAAGGTTTGAGGTGGTTGATTTGTAGGCGGGGGCAGCGCTGGCTGGCAGGTATGCGGGACAGCTTAGTGAAAGCTAGTGCCCAAATGCGGAGAAACCTGACCGACGGTAACGATAGCACTTTGGGCTATCTCGAATAGACTGTGGGCAGGAGGTGACCGATATGGCTCGTCAAATGAACTACCGATACTTGATTGGGCAACCTGTAGGCGTGTCTCTTGTTAATGGGCAAGGAGTATCCGGGATTCTCTGTGATGTTTCCAATAACCAAGTATACCTGCTTGAGTACCTCTATCAATCGCAATTTGCCACTCGACATTACTCCTTTGCTCAGATTCGCGACATTCACCCATTTCCACCCTGCCAAGGTCGGGTGTACTAGGAGAGGCTGCCACCAGGGACTAGGCTGTTGCGACGATCACTCATGGCGTGCAATTGGTAGTGAAAGCCCGCTTGCATAGGATCTTAAAACCGCCACCATTCCGACCTAGATGAAAAAGCCCCTAGCAGAGAGCGTAGTCTCCGCTAGGGGTATAAGACACTCAACAGAGGCCCTCAGTCCCGCGGCGGTTTATTGTATCCTCGATCACCATAGGGCTGCAGTTTCTCCAGCCATTCCTTCTCCATCTGTCTTAGCTCCCAGCGCGTATCAGTATCCTCAGCAACTTCTTTCTCCTCAAGCACCTCATAGGTGAAGTTGTCTGCACCCAGTTCATTCCAATCTCTCTGCAGTTCGGAATTGGGATGCATTCCCATATCCAGGTGCATGCGAACAGTCACCCACCGGTTCTTTAGGTTCGGGCTGGTAGCGATAAAGATCTTACCGCTAACAGTGTTCGTTACCTGGTATACACCCATATAAGTCTTCATTTCTCTGTACTGCTGCTTCAGTTCCTTCTTTCTCTGGTTGTCCATGTTCTGCATCCTTTCACGGTGAGCAGCGAGTCGTTATGACAGCATTGCACTCCCTTGTCGTTGCTTAGCTACTGGATAATACGTGGCGAACTCCCTCACCACCCACCCCCCTAGGGTTAATATACCATACCCGGCGCTTAGGGGAGGGGAGGTGGGTAGCATGGGACAGTCTCGACTGTAAAGCTAATCTTTGCCATAGCCGCGCTGATCTAAGCTATCGCATGCCTCATCCAGGCATGGAAAGATAGATAGCCTTCCTGGATAAGGAAGGCTATCTACACCACAAACGAGAGCATCGCCCTGGAGTCAGTGCCAGCTGACTCCGCTCTCACTCCTATTTATATGGTTATACTCTTCGCTTAATACCTAGAAAGATCCTTCTTTATAAGTAGACATAAGTTGACCCAAGACCTCCCATGTTTCTTGAGCAACTTGTTTACCGCATCCCTATCCATCTTCAGTGACCGTTCAGTGAGAAGAAGGTATTCACTGTCACGATATTTGTAAAGTGCACCCCTTTATCAAGGCCAATCTTTTGCCACTGCCAAGAAACTGGTCAGAGAAAACTGTCTGAACCGGCTGCGGCAGGCAGATCATACTGTCAAAGAACGGGATCTGCTGAAAATCATTGATCC
>JAAYGR010000193.1 GCA_012727675.1 Bacillota bacterium | reverse complement strand
GGCACGGCAATCAACCACCAAGGGTTTTCTATCCGCCAAGCCCTGGTATTATCGCTTGCCATCCCTATCCCTCCCGGCAACTACTTGCCAGCATTCAAATTAGCCTTTGGGTAATAATCCCAAAGGCTTTGGCTGGCTGTGGCAATAACATTAGTTACTTCTCCTAGAGTCCTCTAGATTCCTGCTCTCTCAAGCTCCAGGAGGAGCTCTTCCCACCTATGATAAAGCTCTTCCAGGTTCTCCGATACCTCCCGGTGTTTCAGGGCTGCAGCCCTGATGGCCTCTCCATTTACATAAATATCTGGGTCTGCCATCTCCTCAGCTAGCTGCTCCAGCTCCCGCTCAGCAAGGGTAATGGCTTCCTCTAACTGAGCCAATTCCTTTTTGAGTTCTTTGCTCCCATCTTTGACAGGGTCCTTTTTCCCACGGGTCCGGGCAGCGGTTTCGCATCCCGCTGCAGCAGCCTCCCGCTCTTGCCGTTTCTGCTCACGATAAGCGGTGTAAGTGCCTTCGAAGGTCTCATGCCCCCCCGGCTCCAGTACCAAAAGGTGGGTCGCCAGCTTGTCTAGCAAATAGCGGTCATGGGTTACAAGGAGCAGAGTACCCGGAAATTCTGCCAGCGCGCTCTCCAAGGCCTCTCGGCTGACAACATCCAAGTGATTGGTCGGCTCGTCCAACAGCAGTACATTGGGCCGTTCCAAAATCAGTTTGGCAAGTGCAACCCGGCACCGTTCTCCACCGCTCAAGCTGCCGATGGTACTGAAAACCTGATCTCCTCTAAAGAGGAATTGGGCCAAAAAGCTGCGCATTTCGCCTACAGGGAGATTCCGCACCTCCAACACTTCATCCAAGATGGTGTTGTCTTCTCTTAAGTCATCCAGCCCTTGGCGAAAATACCCTATAGAAACACCGTCTCCCCATGAGAAAGAACCATCCAAAGGAGACTCCTCTTCTGCCAGCACCTTCAGCAGAGTGCTCTTGCCTACACCATTGGGGCCGATGATGCCCCACCGCTGTCCCCGCAAGATAGACAGATTTAAGCCCGTTACTAAAGGTCTCCCATCATACCCAACGGCCATCCCTTCGGTAAGAAGAACCTGTTTCACTGTATTGCTATCAAAGGATAGTTTCAAGTTTACAGCTGATGTGCTTTGCGGCTTAGACACGGCCTTTAGTTTAGCCAAGCGCTTCTCCCGGCTCTGGGCCTGCCTAGCCCGATTGCCGGCCCGATAGCGATCGATATATGCCTGCAGGCGCTGGGTTTCCTCCACAAATGTTTGGTACTCCACTTCCTGGCGGGCAAGCCTAGCTTGCCGCAGTTCCACATAGCGGGTGAAATTGCCTTTGTATTGAAACAGCTGATGGTTGTCCAGCTCCCAAATACGGGTGCAGACACTGTCAAGGAAGTACCGGTCATGGGAAACCAGCACCACCGCCTGCTTCAAGCCCCGCAAGTAACCTTCCAGCCATTCCGTTGCCTGCATATCTAGGTGATTAGTCGGCTCATCTAACAGCAGAAGATCCGGTTCCGCAAGGAGTATCCTGGCCAGCTCTGCCCGCACCGCCTCACCACCGCTAAATTCTTTTACAGACCGGTCAAGGTCTTCGTCGGTAAATCCCAAACCGTAGATGACCTGTATCATCTTCACTTCATATGAATAACCGCCTGCCAGCCGGAATTACTCCTGCAGGTGACCGTAACGGGCCATTACTTGATCCAGAAGCTCTTGATCCTGATAAACAGCTGGAGATGCCATCTCTTTCTCCAGCTGACGCAGAGCTTCAGCCATTTCCCGGATCTCTCTCAGCTCTCCCATGAGCAGACGCCTTAACGTCATATCCCAGGTTCTTTCCGGCCGCTGGGGCAGATAACCAATTCGGCATTGACCGGCCTTTCGGAGGGAGCCGCTCTCGGGCAGCAGCTCTTCGACGATGACCTCCAAAAGTGTTGTCTTGCCGGCTCCATTGGAACCCACCAGCCCGATCTTATCTCCCCGCTCAACGGCTGCCGTAACTTGGCCAAAGACCAATTTATCTCCATAGTATTTGGTTATTCCATCCAGCTGAATAAGACTCAAGTAGATACTCCTCCGCAGCTATCCCATCTGCCGCTGCCGCCCGGTCTTATGTGTCCGGCCCACAGCATCAGACCGAACCATGGCCAAACCCGATATCCATGCCAGCAGCAGCCCTCCGCCGGCCAGCAAGTACCTTGCCAAAAGCCAGCGCAGAGGTTCCAAATAAGGCTCAGGTGAGCCGAAGGCCGGGATGGAAATATCCCAGACATTCTTATAAAACAGCCATGCCCATCCTGCAATCCCCAGCGATGCAGCTGACAGCATAAAACGCCCCCAAAACTTCACCCTGGATACCTTCATCCTAATTGCTGACGCCATTATCATCGGTCCTTTCTGCCCATCAAGGGCATATCATCATGGCTTCAGGCCGATGGTCTCCATGGGGGTACCAATGAAAATTTCACTTGTTTGGCTTAAAGGATGTCGCATTTCGCTGTTTATCTCGATGGCGCTCTATAGCTAACTGAATCAAGCGGTCAATCAATTCCCCGTAGGAGAGTCCGCTGGCTTCCCACAGCTTAGGATACATACTGATAGGAGTGAAACCTGGTATCGTATTGAGCTCGTTGATGTATACATCCTCAGTATCCTTATCTACGAAGAAATCAACCCGAGCCATACCAGCACAGTCCAGAGCCTTAAAAGCCTTCACAGCCAATTCCTGTATCCTCTCAATTGTCTCCTGGGAAATCCGAGCCGGAATGATCAACTCAGAATTATTGTCGTGATATTTGGCGATATAGTCATAAAATTCCCTAGAGGGCACAATTTCTCCTGGTATAGACGCAACTGGATCATCATTGCCTAAGACGCTGCACTCCACTTCCCGGACATTGCCGGCATCTTTTTCGACCACCAGTTTGCGATCGTAGCGGGCTGCTTCCGCCAGTGCTCCATCCAGCTCCTGGGGCCCACGGACCTTGGATATCCCTACACTAGAACCTAAGTTAGCCGGCTTTACAAAACAAGGATATCCAATCCGGGATTCTATCTCCTGCCGCACCGACTCTGGATTTTGTTCCCACTGAGAACGGAGCACCACCAGATACGGCAGTTGGGGAAATCCTCCGGCGGCCAGCACAGCCTTAGCCATTGCTTTATCCATGGCCACTGCCGAACCAGTTATCCCTGATCCCACATAGGGCACATCGGCCAACTCCAGCAGACCCTGAATCGCTCCATCTTCGCCGTAAGTTCCATGAAGCACCGGGAATACTACATCTAGCCCATCCAGTGTCTGCTGCGTCTTGACCGCTTTCTCTTGGGGACTCATCGATACCAAGCTGGCTTTCCCAGGAATAGGAACCAAAGAAACAGGTACTACCTGCTGATTCTCCAGCAGAGAATCCTCCAAAGGATCACCTTGGCCTTTCAGTTCCCCCTGGGCATGCTGGGTAAGCGCCGTCAAGGCATTATCTCCTAACAGCCACTGCCCGCTTTTTGATATACCTATGGGCACAACATCGTACTTGTTCTTATCTATCGCCGCGAGCACACAGGAGGCCGAAATGAGCGAAACTTCATGTTCACTGGAACGACCACCAAAAACAACTCCAATTCGTAGTTTCCTTGTCACGTTACAGACCCCTAAACCTCCAGGGGTCCTTTCTCTCCCTTCGTCTCAAGCTGCTTGTATCTGAGAAGTTCTCTAGTACTATATGTACTCTATCTGTCCCATATTACCTGCGGTTTGGGACAGCAGGTTCAGCAGATGTTGGTGTCGAATACAGATTTAGCAGCTAGTGGGGGAAAACACCTTCCGACTTTAGTAGGAGGCATTATTACCTGTGGAAAGTCAATGGCAAGCTTTGGTCAATACACAGCGAGAATTGAACCAGCAGCTGGGAGCCCTCTTGAAAACCGTTGAAATCAACTTGTTCGATGAGGAATTGGTTCGCCAATGCAAAGAAGAGATCACTGAGATATTGATCCAGACTCAGCGGGAGATTAACCGTCTTTGTCGACAGTACCTTGAAAGTATGGATCATTAGGCTTGCCCATCAGAGCTAGAGGAGTGATCAGCCAATGACAAGAAACGGTGAAGTACGAGCTCTCATCTCTTTAACTGTCTCAGAAGGCAAACGCCTGATCGGCAAAGCCGTTGCAGCTTTGCCGGAAGTCCAAGCAGCTCGAAAACAAGGGAAGCTGATCATAGCCACCGGCATTACCAATGCCTATGTCGCTGAAGAAATCCTGCAGCAGCCTATGGCCAAGATGCGCTATACAGCGGGCATCGTTACCCAAGGCATCTTTACAGCTACACCAAGTGAAACCCGCCTTTCGCCCATATGTTTCGAAAACGGCGAAAGAAGCTCCCGGCCTTGGCCGGATATTCTCCAAGACTTTACCGGTGAAGATGTATTTATTAAGGGCGCCAATGCAGTAGACCCATCAGGCACGGCTGGTGTCTTAGTGGGAGCGCCCAATGGCGGAACCATCGGCACAGCGCTGGGTACACTGTACGCCCGGGGCAGCCACTTAATCGTGCCGGTGTCCAGGGAGAAACTAATCCCATCGGTGGAAGCAGCCGTCCGGCAGTTGGGCATCCATGCCCTCAATCACTCCTGGGACATGGCCTGCGGCATGGTTCCTGTGGTTGGAGCTACTGTCATCACCGAGGTAGAGGCCCTCGACATTCTCTGCGGTGTCAAGGCAGTGCAGGTGTCTGCCGGCGGCGTAGGGGGAAGCGAAGGCAGTGTAGGCCTTGTAATCAGCGGCCCTGAATCAAAGGTAACTGCTGCCATGGAGCTTGTCAGAAGCACTAAAGGTGAGCCGCCCATCGCTTAACTTGGGCTGCCTCTTAACTTGGACTGCGTTTTTCCAGCTCCCGCTGGACAACAGCCTTCATCACATGGATGGGAGGCTTAACTTGCAGCCAGATTTCCAATGCTGCTGCCCCTTGGTAAACCAGCATTCCCAGACCGGGCAATGTTGGCAAGCCGCAGGCAGCAGCTTTTCTTAGAAGCAGAGTCTCAGAGGGATTATAGACTATATCACATACCAAGGCAGAATCAGGTAGCTTCCCACACTCCACCGGAGGCATTGTATCAACTTGAGGATACATACCTAAGGAAGTGGTATTAATCAGAATATCGGTGGTCGGCAAGTATGATTCCAGTTCGTCGAGACCGATACCTACGGTGGAGCAACTAGTCTTATCCCCTATTTCCTCGGCCAAAGCCAAGGCAGAGCTTCTGGTCCGGTTGGCTATAACCAGACGTTCAACTTCAGAAACAGCCATCTGAAAGCCGATGGCCCGAGCCGAACCACCTGCCCCAACGATGGTGATCCTTTGACCTTGGGGTTCCCGGCCAGCCTCCTCCTTCAGGGACCGCAGGAAACCGCAGGCGTCGGTGTTATACCCCACAAGATAACCGTCCTCGTTGCTGATGGTATTGACAGCTCCGATTAAGCCTGCCACCGGTTCAATTTCATCGATATAATCTATGACAGCCACTTTATGGGGAATGGTGACATTAAGCCCCCTGATCTCAAGGGCCTTCATCCCCGCTATAGCTTCCTTCACATGCAGAGGACTGACGTGAAAAGGAACGTAAATATAATCCAATGCGAGGGCTTCCAAAGCGGCATTTTGCATCGCCGGCGATAGACTGTGGGCAATTGGGTCCCCAATGACACCCAGAACGCCTGTCTTGCCTGTTAAGCATCTTTCATCACCATATGCCACCCCAAAGTCCCCCTCCTGCATCTGGTTTAGCGTCTTGAAAAACCTTTAGTCAGCTGGTTAAACGATGGGTGCCGTGCTTAGATGACCAAAGTGGAGGGTTGGTCTCAAGGCTGGCAGCCGGCATCCCTTTTCCCACTGCCGAGACTAGAGCCAGAGCATCCTGGACACAGCTCACCGGAATGACCTCGATACCCTTCAGTTCCTTGGGAATTTCCCGCTCATTCTCCAAAGGAACCAGCACCCGCTTTACCTGGGCCTGCTTGGCTCCGTAGATCTTCTCCTGAATACCGCCAACTGGCTTGACTTTGCCTTGGAGTGAAACCTCCCCTGTAACCGCCACATCTTGACGGAGGGGAATATTCTCAATGGCCGAGATCAAAGCGAGGGTAACAGCTAACCCTGCCGAGGGACCATCGATCTTACCGCCCCCCACTACATTCACATGGAGATCGTAGTCAGAAATCTCCTTGCCGGTGAGCAGGCGAACCACCGAGGCTGCATTGAAAACCGAATCTTTGGCCATGGAGCCTGCCGTCTCATTAAACCTCAAGGTGCCTGTTCTTTCGGCCTTGGCAGCAAAGGCAACAGCTTCAATCTCAATGACAGACCCAAGAAAACCGCTTACACCCAGCCCCAGAATTTTGCCAACTTCTGCACTACCATCGGCCTGTACCGTCACATAGGGGACCAGCCGGCTGGTTCGAATTACATCTTCCAGATCTGCCCTGGTAATGGTCACCGATTCCGGCATACTGTCACCGCAGCGCTGAAGGGCGACACCATAGCAGTCGGCCAGAATGCTGGTTGCCTTCCGCCCCTCAACGGTGTATTTACTGATGAGCTCAGCTACTCCCGGTTCCAGCTTTGCCCCCAACCGCTCAGCTGCGCTGCACACAATGGCCTGAATCTCTGTGTGACTCAGGGGCTCGAAAAACACCTCGGCACACCTGGAACGCAGAGCTGGATTGATCTCTAACGGATCCCGGGTAGTGGCACCGATTAAGATAAAGTCCGCGGGAGCACCTTCTTCAAACAGCTTTCTTATATATTTCGGCACATTGGGGTCGCTAGGGTCATAATAAGAGGAGTCAAACTTGACCCGTTTATCCTCCAGCACCTTCAGCAGTTTATTTTGAAGCATCAGATCAAGCTCACCGATCTCATCAATAAACAGAATCCCACCGTGGGCCTCAGTGACCAAACCCAACTTCGGTTCAGGCACTGCTCCCTCAGCTAGCTCCCGTTTGGCTCCTTGGTAGATGGGATCATGGACCGACCCCAGTAAAGGATTGGTCACATCCCGGGGATCCCATCTCAGGGTTGTTCCGTCTACCTCTACAAATCTGGCATCGGATTCAAAGGGCGTATAGGGCAGTTCCTTGGCCGCCTCCAGTATCAGCCGGGCGACGGTAGTTTTCCCCACACCGGGTGGACCGTAAAGGATTACATGTTGAGGATAAGGTGAGGCTATCTTGGCAAATAAAGCTTTAATGGCCTTCTCCTGACCTACCACTGCTGTCAATTCCTTCGGTCTAAGGTGTTCGCTAATGGAAGCTGACAGCTTCTTTTGCTCCAGTTTCTCTAGTTCTGCGTATTTCTTTAGGGTAAAGGGATTGTCTGGACCTGTTTCCTCCCTCAATATCTCCATCCGGAGCTCACGGAGATATTCCTCGTGCCGCTCCTCCATCCGCTCTGCCATCTTCTTCTCCAGGGCTTCCTGGACTGTACGGCGGGCCAAAAGATCTGCCAAGACATCTTCAATCTCCCGAAGTTCCTCCGGAATATCCTCCGGTTTAGGTACAGTGGTCAGGGTAGGATCCTCCAGCACTATTTTTTTCAAAGCCAGTACCCGCTCCTCCAGACGATCGGAGCGCATCAGGTGCAGAGCATCCAGCTTTCCGGCCTTCATCACAAGCTTGTCAGATCCCATTAGATTGGCCAGAAGGCCGTAAACCGCAGTAACTTGCCGCTTGAGCTGCTCTTCACCAGAAAGTTTCATGCCTAATTTGTGCTCTCTCCTCGTCAGGAGTTTACGGATTTTGCTCTTCATGCTGGAGCTTCTCCTTTCAATACTGGCAGGACTGGACTCAACCCTACTCAGATGCTTCCACTTTAATATTGAGGTCAGCCACCACCCCGGGCAGAAGCTTTACTTTGACACTGTAGTCTCCAACGGCCTTAATGGGTTCTTCCAGTTCCAGCTTCCGTTTGTCAACTGCAATGCCGGCTGCTTCCTTGACAGCTGCTGCTATGTCACCACTGGTGACCGAACCAAACAACCTGCCGCCCTCTCCAGAGCGGGCCCGAATCACCAGATTTAGGTCATCGAGGATGGCTTTGACTCTTTCAGCTTCTGACCTTTCACGGGATACCCGTTCCTCATCCAATTTCTGTTGATGCTTTAGACTCTTGAGATTACCCTTGGTGGCCTCTACTGCCAACCCTCTGGGAATTAAGAAATTGCGGGCATAGCCCTCCGCTACCTTTATCCTATCGCCTTGCTTCCCCAGGTTCTTTACATCCTGCTTTAAAATAACCTCCATGAAGCTCACTCCTTTGCAGCATAATCACACGGGTTCCTCCTGCCCTAATTTCCGGAAGTCAAACCAGGTGTCCAAGACACCTGCCCAGACAATCAACGTCATGAACAAGGGGTTAAACATAAAAAAGATAATGAGCCAGCGAAGCATTTTAGCAACGTTAGCCTTATCCATGAAATACCAAAGGATAGCAAGTCCCTGGAGCAGGAAGACATAGTTGAATATAATTTGCAGATTAAGCCCTACTGTAAACCAAACATTGCCATCTGGCGCTCCTCGAGCGAGCAGAGGCAGACCTTGTCCCAGGATATAGCCCCAGGCAAGGTACCAGGGAAACCGCCAGAGGCGAAACTGGCGCAGCCAGGGCAGCTTCACACCCAATCTACGGAGAATAAGATGGGCCAGCCAATAATTAGCGAAGGTCATGATGACGGCCGTGGTCAAGATTGCCGCTGGGAAAGCAAGCCGCAGCATCCGCATAAACTCACCCAGAACATCTTCATTCAGCAACGGATTAGTTTCTACACCCAGCCGGTCATAGATGTTCATGCTCTGCTTCAGCGAACGCTCCATGAGCTCTATCGTACTTTCTAGGACATTATAATCCAGCAAGAATGATGTTACAATGATCATCAGTACCAAAGCTGCTATGGAGGTAGCACTGCCGATAAACATAATCTTGCCCGGCGACCAACCTTCCCGCAGAGCTCCCCCCATGGCTAGACCCACGAGACCCAAGATCAGAAGAAAAACCATTGTTGGCAGTGTACTCAGCACCATGCCTCCCAGCAGTGCTGAAGTCACAGCCACTAAAATCCCCGGTCTCATACCATGGCGATAGACGAGGATGATGAGCGGTACTGGCGTGATAAAAAAAAGATAAGGCAAAAAATAGGCACCCAGAAGAGAGAGCAAAACGGTAATTGCCGCCAGCATGGCTCCCTCCGTCAAAGATCTGGTGCTATTTGGTTGTCGCATCCTTTTCACCTCTTGTTGTCTTGCAGGTACCGCAGCAAAGCAGAAAAGTCGCCGTACCACTGCTCGATTTCATGGTCTTGCTCGATATTAGCCTTGATTTTGTTCTCGATCTTGACATCCAATCTGGAAAAACTAAATCCCAGCCGGTTTCCGAGGATGAAGCAGGTTATCACTATATTGGCCAGACCATCAATCATCATATCTTCTGTGTTTCTGACCAGACCCCGGAAAAAGGTGGCTACCCCGGAGACTAATTCTGCCTTCAGCCATTCGATGGTCTTGATATTGCGGGCAATGCCGATATCCGATTTCGGCATGGACATACCTGACACCTCCTGGCAAATATTTGTCCCCCACCCAGTCCCGCCTATGTAGATTCTCTAAATGTGCGAAAAAGGGCTAACCGCCAAGCAGTTAACCCTTTGCTGCGTCTAAATTCAGTTGTGGTTACTCTGCTGTGTATGGAAGCAGTGCAACCTGACGGGCACGCTTAATGGCAACAGT
>JAAYGR010000192.1 GCA_012727675.1 Bacillota bacterium | reverse complement strand
GGGGACTCTTGGCCTATCTGAGCATCCGGACGGATATTCCCTTCAAGGGTCTGTTCCGCATCTTGCCGGTAGTGCCCATGATGATTCCCCATGTTCTGTTCGCATCGGCTTGGATAACGCTGCTTAATCCGACCAATGGAATGATTAATGTATTTCTAAGAAATTTGTTTGGACTTTCCAAGGGACCCTTCAACATCTACTCCTTGGGAGGCATGATCTTCTTGGAGGGAATGCTAGACCTCCCTGTCACCTACCTGGTGATTTCTCCGGCAATGCATTCCTTTGACACCATGTTGGAGGAAGCTTCTCGGGTCAGCGGAGCTTCAAGCTTTTACACCTTGCGGAAGATTACGCTGCCCATTCTGAAGCCTGCCTTTTTGGCCACCTTTACACTGGCCATTGTCCGGAGTCTAGCTGCCTTTGCAGTTCCCCGGATGGTGGGAATGCCCGGCCGCATCCACGTCTTGACCACCCACGTGTACCGAATTATTTCGGTAGGCTGGTCCCCTGACTACGGCCGAGCAGCGGCGATAGGCCTAATTGTGCTGGCTGCCTCCATTGTTCTCGTCTATCTGTATCGAAGCCTCCTTGGAGATGCGTCCCAGTACGTCACAGTTACCGGTAAGGGCTATCGTCCCATGGTAATAGAGCTGGGCCGGGCCAGAGGTCCTTTATTCGTGCTGTGCATTCTGCTCTTTTGCTTCTTAGTAGTCATACCTTTGGCCACCCTGGTGTATATGTCATTCCTGCCCTATTCCATGGTGCCCAGTGCCCGGGCCTTCAGCATGATGAATCTGAAGAACTGGCGTACCGTGCTTGGAAACCCGATTATTATCCGGGCCCTGAAGAACTCGGCATTTCTAGCGATAGTCGGTGCCACCTTGGGCATTCTGCTCTCCATATTTGTCTCTTACATCATCGTCAAGGTGAAAGGGCGAGGCAGCGGGCTGCTTGAATCCCTATCGTTCTTGTCCTTCTCCTTCCCGGGGATGATTATCGGTGTAGGCTTCATGTGGTTCCTGGTAAAGACTCCCCTTTATGCAACCATCTGGGGACTGCTCTTGGCGTATGTAGGCACTTACTTACCTTACGGAGTCCGACCGCTCCGGAGTGCCTTTATGCAGATAGACTCGGAGCTTGAGGAATCAGCCCGGGTCTTCGGTGCCAGCTTCCTGAGGGCCCTCAAGGACATTGTGGTACCCTTACTGGCCCCCGGGGTTCTATCGGCATGGGTGCTGATGGCGTGCATGTTCATCCGTGAGCTGAGTGTTTCTGTGGTGCTTTCCCGCCCAGGGACAGAGGTTTTGACGGTGGAGATCATGAAACTGGCCAATGACGGGCTTTGGGGGCAGGTGTCTGCCCTAGGAATCGTCATGGTTGGTCTGTCCACCGCGCTGGTGGTAATTGCGAATCTGCTGCGGATTCCCGTATCCCATTCAGAAGGATAGAAAGGTCGTGCGGGAACCTTTCTAAGCTAAGAAGATCAGTATAGCAATTACGCCGGCAGGTGGCGCTGCAGCTAAGACACTACGCCAGCTGCTTTGAGCAGGTGGCATAACAGCTAAGACAGTACAACGTAGGCGTTAAGAGGCTGCCGTAAGCGCCTTTGGCCAACATAGGCAAAATGATTAGAAAACAAATGTGAGGGAAACAAAGCAGGCTGTCCTCTGGGGTGTCCCCGAAGACAGCCTGTCTATTATCTTTTCATTTCTTTATCAAATCCACCTAGAAATCTTTATCCAATGCACTTAGAAAATGCCCTGGAACACTTCAGACCAGTGCTGGATTTCTTCATCGGAGAGCTCCCGAAGAGGTATCACTTCAGCTGTCTCGATGTCATCAATGGGCGGATAGACACCTTCGTATAGTACCCACTCCCCTACATCATTAGCAAGGATGCTGGCAGCGCCTTCAGACAGCCAAAAGTCAACAAAGAGCCTGGCTGCGTTGGGATTCTGCGCGTTCTTGGCAACTGCTATGCCCCTAGCAGAACCCATGAGGGGCTCGCCGTCGAGTCTGGCCCAGTCGAGGGGAGCTGGTGCCTTGGTGACTATGTACTTGGGCATGGAGATGCCGATAACCTTCTCTCCTGTCTCGATGGGACCAGGCGTTGGTCCGAAAGAGGCCACGAACATGGGTCTATTGGCTGCTAGGCCCCGCAAGAAGTCCATCCATTCAGCTTCGCTGCCGAATACATGCTCCTTGAGACCCACCAACCAGGTAATGGTGGTGGCATGGGTGATGGGGTCAGGCATAACGATCTTATCCCGCCACTTAGGGTCAGCAAGCTCCCGATATGATGTTGGTACATCCTTGGGATCAACCAGCTCGGCGTTGTAGATAATACCCACAGCCTCGATACCGAACTGCTGGATTACACCATCGGGATCCTTAGACCACTCGGGATACTGCTCACTCTGGGGTGAGACATACTCGGCCAAGACACCGGCATCCTTGAGGATCTGCAGGATGGGCAATGGACCCTGGAGAACGTCTGCACCCAGTCGGCCGGCTTGGAACTCAGTCAGTACTGTGGGGACATATACAGAGGTAGAGACACGGGTGTACTCTGCCGGTATACCGTACTGGGACTGGAAGGCTTCCATAACCGGCTCAATTCCTGTGATGTTTGCATAATACTGGACCTTGCCTTCTCCTTTGGCCGCTTCCAACAGCGGATGTTCACTTGCTGCCGCTACAGCCTGGAACATAACTAGGACGACCAGGCAGATTAGCGGTAGACTCCAGCTTCTCAGTTTTCTTTTCATGCTTTCTCGTTCCACCTTTCATATGGGATTTATAATGCCTGCCTGGTATAATTTCGTTCGGGAGCCTCACAGTTCCTTCTACGGCTCACTTTCGGATGAATACATAATCTCCCACCTCAACACCAAGATCCCTGGCCACCGGCTCACATTTTGCCTTGAGGAGAAAATAAACTGCACGACCCCTATAATTACTGAGGGCCTCGTAATTACCTTGACCCTTGCTGATGACAACATCTGCCTCCATGTAGAGCTCTACAAAGTCTGGGTCTGCCTTTTCGAGGACTAATCCCGGCTCATCGCAGCCTGTGGACATTACAGCTGCCTCCTGGTCAAGACCGGATGCAACGGCATCCTCCACTGTAGCGTCATTGATCGTGGGGATATTGCGAACTCCATAGAACACTTTGACCCCGTCTCCGACCATATTCTTAATCTCAGAGATCATTAGCCGGTCAAAGACTGTTTCCCCTGCATTATCCCCGACAATCACAACACTTCTGGCATCTGACAAATCATGCCGCATGGCATCGATGTCACATACAGCAAATCCTTTGGTCAGCTCCTCTTGCAGGATAGCCTCCAGATCTACATCCCTCAAATCTCCGTAGACCCCTGCATCAATCACGTTACCAACCGCAGATACCTCAAGGGCATAGAGCATTCGATCCTCTTGCCCCTTAATGCCCCTTGCCACCGCCGGATAGACTTCCCGGGCAATGCGAATGGTAGCTTCCTTGAGTTTCTTGTAAGGATCTGTATTTCCTGTGAGCCTTCTAGCCAATGCATGAACTCCTCCAGAAAGCTCTGCAGGGCTTCCGTAGGAATCATACTCCAAGAGAAGCTTGAGAGTTTCAACGGCGATTTCCTTTTTCAGCTCTAGATCAGCACCGGCCAGCTCGGCAGCTTCCAAAGCCTGCCTTATTGAGCACTGAAGACATTCCAACTGAGGTTTCATAACCAGCCTCCGTTAATCTATATTAATTCCCTTTGGATATCCCTATACACCTTGAGGGGACAACTAAACAACAGTATAGCATATCAGATTTAGCGAAGGGAAAACTGCTGCTGCAATGAATACATCCCTATCAACGAGACCTCGCATCGCTGAGGAGGATGGCTATGTCAAAGCCCGTTTTGAAGGATGCAAAGGATGAACCTCTTAGTATAGAGGTGAGGATTGCTGATATGCACGATGCAGATGAGCTTGCGGCGATGAACCTTGAGTTTAATGGTGTTAATGTAGGCACGCGGCACATACTAAATGAGCTTGCAAAGAGCCGCGAGATTGTCGTTGTGGCAGCAGTGAACGGCTCTGTCGCTGGCTTTGCCTGTGCGACGATAACCACATGTGCCCCTATGTTTAGCAAGGTAATCGGCGTCAGCTTAGAGAAGACGAGATCGCACTGACAAAAAAAAATACTAGGAGGGGTTTCTGTTGGATGATCCTAGGCAAAACTTTAGCTTGGAGAATGCGCTAGACCAAGAGAAGGATCCGTCGATAACCCCAGATCTTATGCACTTTATCGCCCCATTAATACTTGAGATTGTACTCCACGCTCACTTTACTTGCCGTGAGATAGAAAACGAACTTTCAAGGGTAGCAAGCAAATTGACGATGACCGATGTTCTCGTTCTGACTCATCTGGGGGCCTCAGTTTCAAATACGCTAGCCAGCATCTCTCAAGAACTAAGTGTTCCCAAGACAACCTTACACTACGCTTTGCGCAAGATGGAGGAACGGGGGTGGATTGAACGCAGTTCCCATGGGCAAAGGGCTGACCAACCCACATTCTCCCTGACACCTAAAGGTAAGGAACGCCTAGCCCAGATAGTCATGACCATTTTTTATCCCGCTAAAGATAGCGTTACATATGATTGGATTGCTTCATCCTACGAGCCCTTGATAGCCTTAGCCATGACCCTGAGGCTCATCGCCAGAATGAGACATGGAGCCGAATACCCCGAGAGAGTCACCCTAGAGGCCAACAGGATAATCTCCTTGGCCAAGGAGTATAGCGAAGCATCTGGCTCTGCATCAACTCTTTCCTAGGGTCTCTCTTAAGACAGGCCCTTGGTCTAGCAGATGACAGCTTGGTCCACTATAAGATGAAAGCAAGCTGCCGAATACAATCTCCAGCTATCCTAATTCGAATGCAGCACAAGACCTCGGCCGATAGCACAAACCATTCCGATGAGCTTCCCCAGCATCCGCGCCCCATCACT
>JAAYGR010000191.1 GCA_012727675.1 Bacillota bacterium | reverse complement strand
TGGGTTTCCCGATACGGATCGGAAATTGCACTTACCTGATCAAAATCAAAATCCTTAACACACCGCAGGTTAGCTTCAACCAATACCCGATGATCTGCAGCAAATTGGCCGTAGTTGGATCCTATGTAGTCTGCGGCAAAAGCCATCAAAATCGGCACCCGGGGAAGTATATCACTGGAGCCTCCTTGGACAACGGCCATATATCTTTCGTAGCTGTTCATGATTTGTGCCTCCTTCGTGCGGGCTGTTATTCCGGGCTGCTAGTTCAACTAAAGATTCGTGACAGGAGGCTCCTTTCCCTCTGAATTGGTCGTGACTGCGGCAATCTCATGCTTAAATCATCCAAGTGCTGAATTATGGTTATACTTAAGCGGACATAAAACTGTCCATCTGTATACCAATACTGTCTCCATACCAACACACAATCCCAACATGGATATCACACAGTACCTCAGGGTCAATCTTGATCAAAGAAAGCTGTACTCACCGAAGCCCCGGCAGCACTCTTGAGTTCCTTGGCTAAAGCGCCGATTTCCTCATCTGCTCCTTCCACCGTCAGGGAAATCAATCCCCGGTCCTTGGCAGGGTCGTGGACACCGCTCCGGGCAAGGATGAGATCCCCGTATTTTGTCAGCACCTCCTGTACCTGCGGTGCCTGCTCCCGCCTATTCTCTAGCAAAATCCCCATCACAGCCAATGCCATAATTCAACCACCTCCACTAAACTTAGTCCTACTTCCGTCTAGCTGCAGAATACCCAGTTTACAGCTGAGACTTACGAGAGAATTAGTGAAAATTCCTCCTGGCTTAGACCTGACTCTACCGGATAAGTCCATACTTGCATAGAATTCCACAGGCAAATATGTTATGCTGAAATATGGGACAGGTACACGGAAGCTTGCTAGGGGAGGCAGCAGTTGTATGGAAGCAACCGAAACCTTAATTGTATTGCCAGCTGAGCATGAATTGGTTGGCCGGCAGTGTATCGTCTGTAATGGTGAACTTCAAGCCAATGATGAAGTAGTTGTGTGCCCCAGGTGCAAGACTCCTCACCATGCCGCCTGCTGGCGGGAAGTCGCTGGATGCGGCCGGCACGGATGTCCCACTGTGGCAGTAGCTGTCAAGAAGGAGAAGGCAGAGCCGGCAGGAGATGCCCACCTTTTGAAGCGCACACCGAGGGAGAAAGCCCTTATCGCCTTGGGAATAGTCTTGGCCCTGGGACTTCTAGCCTTTGTCATGCGGCCAGGCCCCGACCCAGCTGCAGGGCGGATCAAGATCGACATCATGGTACCCGGCGGGATCCACGAGACAAGCTATTACGAGCCCTTCATTGATGAGTTTAATGACAGCCAATCAGAGCTGTATCTAGCCTTTTCTGTCACTCCTTCCCTCGCGTACCAGCAAAAGCTTGTAGTTCTTTTAGGAGCACGGGATGCACCGGATGTTTTCTCCTTGGGAGAAGAGCAGTTTCGCATGTTCGCTGAAAACAAGGGACTGCTGGACCTAACCCCTTACCTAGAAGCGGAACCGGAGCTAGTAAATAGATTCTTTCCCCATGGAACCGACCGATACCGGGTCAATAACGGCATCTACGGCATTCCCCACCCAGCGCGGGATGAGATCTTCACCATCTGGGCTTTATCTCCCAATCCTGATACAGCCTGGGATATACTGGTCATGCTCTTGGAAAAGATCAGCACAGACTGGCCTGAAGAGTTAACTGGAGAGCTCATATTCGCACC
>JAAYGR010000190.1 GCA_012727675.1 Bacillota bacterium | reverse complement strand
CCCCAGGGTCATGAGGAGCAGGCAATTTTGGATAAGGAGGTTTTCTCCTCCCCAGAAGCCGATTTCCAGGCTGTGCTGGACCTTTATCACAAGCGCATCGGCATGATGGGGCCAAAACAGCGGGACAAGCTCCGTTTCTGGGTAGAAGAGTCGGGGATGAGTGCAGAAGTTGTAGCAGCAGCCATTGATATCACTGCTCGACAGGCGGAGAACCCCCGAATCCAGTATGTGGAGGGTATTCTGCGCAACTGGTATAATGATGGTGTGCGGACCTTTGAAGAGGCACTGAAGAGATATCCAGAGATTGCCGGAGAAAGCAGCGGTGCCTCTGAGGGTTATGAAGGAGCTCCCAATGCAGGAGCTTATACTGAAGCTGATCAAGATCTAATTAAGAAATGGAAGGAGCTTTACCCCGATGAGTATAGCAGCTAGACAGCTGGAGGATCTGGAGGGTAAAGTACCCTTCGTGCCCATGGACCTCGATGCCGAAAGGCGGGTATTGGGCATCCTGATTAAATATCCCGACAAGATTGACCTGGTTGTGGATAAGCTCAAGGCCACCCACTTCTACGACCGGGTGCACCGGATGATTTTTCAGGCGATCTTAGATCTGTATCATTCCAAGGGCAGAATCTCCTACACGCAGGTTTATGCCAAGCTGCGGAAAGAGCAGGAGATTGATACCTTAGAAGAGGTATTGGTGGGGATAACTGAATCCTTTGCCAGCCAGGCAGAACTGGAACCCAGTGTAGAGGTGCTGCTGGAGAAGGATGCCAAGCGGCAGATCCTCCAAGCTGCCCGGAACATCGAGCAGATGATTCTTCTGGAAACAGAAGACAGCATCGAGAGGTATCAGGCTAAGGCCCAAGAGCTGATCTTTGCAGCGACAAACGCTGTGGCAAGTCCTGAGGACGATACTAAGGACCTCTTGGAGGTTCTCAACAAGTGCTATGTGAATTTGCTGCAGCGGCGGGAAGGCAAATCGACCCATGGATTATCAGTGCGCTATCCGTCTATTGATGCCTTTACCACTGGCTTTAAGAAGAAGGACCTGATCATTTTAGCGGCCCGTCCCAGTATGGGAAAGACTTCCTTGGCCCTGAATTTTGCTGTGAATGTGGCCAAGCGCAACATACCAGTGCTCATCTTCAGTTTGGAGATGGATGATGAGCAAATCGGAGATCGCCTTGTCTTGAGCGAGTTGTTCCGAACCAGGGGCAGGGGGCCGGAAGAGGTTACAGCCTTTGATTATGCAACCAAGATGACCGATACCCAGTTTGCCGTTACCCAGTCGATTTTCAATGATCTTTACAAGCTGCCCATACAGATCGTTGATAAACGGGGTCTGACAGTAGCAGAGATCAGGGCAAAGGCCAGGAAAGCAAAAGCAGAGAGGCCGAATCTGGGATTGATTATCATTGACTATCTGCAGCTAATTAAGCCGCCGGCAGATACCAGAAAGAACTGGTCATTGGTGGTAGGTGACATTGTCCGTGAACTTCGGGACCTGGCCGGCGAACTAGACCTACCCCTTATTCTATTGTCCCAGCTGAATCGGGGCGTAGAAAGCCGGGAGGATAAGCGGCCCATGATGTCGGATCTCCGGGACAGCGGCAACATCGAAGAGTTTGCCGATGTGATCATGTTTTTGTATCGTGAGGATTACTACTACCCCGAACAAGCCGCTGAAAAGGGGCTTGCAGGTGTTACTGAAGTAATCTTCGCTAAACAGCGAAAAGGACCCACCGGCAAAGTCAAGCTGCGTTATCTTAAGGAGTACACCCGCTTTGTTGAGGAAAGTTTACGGGAGGAACCATAGGCAGGGGTATGGATATGGAGTTATTCGAAGAATTGGAG
Organism: Bacillota bacterium; assembly: GCA_012727675.1. Taxonomy (GTDB): domain Bacteria; phylum Bacillota; class Limnochordia; order DTU087; family DTU087; genus DTU087. The sequence goes on along the minus strand of JAAYGR010000190.1, from coordinate 14,075 downwards.
CGGATCAAGATTCGCTTTGTAGCGGCATATGACAAGCTGGTGGAGCAGGGGGTTATATCAGAAAGGGATTACCAAGAGATCCTCGAGATTATCGACGATCTAGATAGCTACAGCCTGGATGAACTAAAGGAACGTCTAGGGCGGTTCCGCTATGTAGTACCCTTCCAGGACAGCAGCCCCGGGGAAGAATAGAATAACGGCTTAACCGGCGGTGAGCATGTTTTGACGACTAAGTTGACTGGAGGTTAGCGCTTTGGAGTTGGTTCCGGCACCTCGGCCGCAGGGGCGCCCCCTATGGCTTTATTTGCTAATTGCGGTCGCGATTCTTAGTTTGGGTATTTGGCTGACAGTGGCGAAGTCAGTCACCGTCATCATAGATAATGAAGTTCACCAAGTGGTGAAAACTCGGGCCAACACGGTGGGTAGTGCTCTAGCCAAGGCCGGTGTTGTGCTACAGCCTGGAGACCTTGTGGAGCCGGCTGGTACTGAACGGGTAACCCGGGGCATGGAGATCAGGATCACCCGGAGCTTTCCAGTTACCCTAGTTGTAGGCGGGTCGGAGCAAATAGTTCAGTTTACCGGCGGTTCTGTAGGAGAACTTCTAAAGCAGCATGGTGTTAAGCTGGGGGAACTCGATCGGGTTGTCCCCGACTCTGTCCAGGTGATTGCCGGCTCCCAGACCGTGGAGGTCATTAGGGTGACCAAAGACCAGGTTACAGTGGAGGAAGACATTCCCTACGGAAGCAAGGAATGGGCTGAGCCCACATTGGAGAAGGGCAAGACCAAGATCGTACAGAGAGGCCAACTGGGTTTGCAGGAAAAGGTCTATGAAGTAACCTATGAAAACGGCCAAGAAGTGGATAGAGAACTGCTGGTCACCCGAGTAGTAAGGGAGCCTAAAGATGAAATAATAGGGATAGGGACCAGGGAGCCGTCAAAGGCTGTTATTACCGCCCGAGGTCCAGTCCAGTACAAAGAAGTGAAGGAAATGATTGCCACAGCCTATTACCCGGGCCCGGAGAGCACCGGCGAGTGGGCAGATGGATTTACAGCCACGGGGATAAAGGCCGGTTTCGGAATAGCAGCAGTAGACCCCGAAGTCATACCTTTAGGAACCAGGCTCTATGTCCCCGGCTACGGACACGCGTTGGCTGCCGATGTGGGAGGAGCTATTAAGGGAAATCGAATCGATTTGTGCTTTGAGACGTACAACGAAGCTATCCAGTTTGGAAGGCGAACGGTAAAGGTATACATTTTGGATTAGCGGTCGAATTAGAGGGCAGGTTACCTGCCCCTTTTTGCATAGCGACGGGGGTTGGATTGTCTTGGAGTCAAAACCGGTAGATACTGCCTTAGCTGCACCCACTGCGGTGCGTCGCCTAGCCGACAAATACGGATTTACTTTCCGCAAATCCTTGGGACAGAACTTCTTGATCGATGGCAATATCTTGAGGAAGATTATTCAGATAGCGGAAATAGATAAAGCCGATACAGTCATAGAAGTTGGTGCTGGGATTGGAACCCTCACCAGGGCTTTGGGCAGTACCGCGGGGTGTGTACTGGCACTAGAGGTCGACAGGCGGCTGGAGCCCATTCTTCAGGAGACCGTGGGCCATTACGACAATGTGGAGGTTATCTGGGAGGATGCTTTAAAGCTGGACTGGAGCCGCTTCCAGGAGCTTTATGGACTATCCCACGTGAAGTTCGTTGCCAATCTCCCATATTACATCACATCACCTTTGCTGGTTAACCTTTTCCAGGAGAGTTCCTTCCTGGAGAGCATTACAGTAATGGTCCAGAGGGAGGTGGGAGAGAGATTTACTGCCGAGGCAGGAACCAAGGCCTATGGAACACTTACGGTCTTGGCTGGTTATTATAGTGAAGTAGAGATCTGCCAAATAGTGCCTCCTACAGTTTTTATGCCTCCACCGGATGTTGAATCTGCCGTAGTTAAATTCACCCTACGCCCCTTTGAAGTAGAAGCCGTCGATCCGGCATTATTTTGGACAACTGTTAAGGCTGCCTTCAGCCAAAGGCGAAAAACCCTGGCTAACTCCCTTGCCTCGAGTCTGAGGCCCTCTGTGTCTAAAACAGCAATCGGCACTATCCTCCATTCTTGTGGAATATCGCCGGAGCGGCGGGCAGAAACTTTGACTGTCCGAGATTTCGTAGTGCTGGCTAATGAGTTGGCTGCTTTTGTCTTGGGAGATGACAAGTAACAGTGGAGAGACAAAAACTGCCGACAAGCAGTGACAGGTAATGGGCTGTGCTTTACAGAATATCTTCATTATTGGGGTGAGTATATGGAATACTTTATTAGTCCTTCCAAAGGCCGCCTCTCCTTTGAGGAGGTTTTCCAGGACATAATTCATTATATACAGGAACAGCCCGATGGAGAATACAAGCTGATCATCGGCACAGACTCCCAGTATTCCCAGGCGAGTACATGCTTTGTTACTGCTATTATCGTGCACCGGCTGGGCAAGGGTGCAAGGTATTACTATACCCGTGAGTGTGAATTTGTGGGTAAGTCCCTGCGCCAACGGATTTTCTACGAGACATCCCGCAGCCTAGCCCTGGCCAGCCGCATAGCAGAGAAGCTGGCAGAAAACGGCCACGCCGATCTTAATGTGGAGATTCACCTAGATGTGGGCATTAACGGAAGAACCAAGGAATTGATCCGGGATGTTACCGGCATGGTGGTTGGCAGCGGCTTTGATGCCAGGATCAAGCCCGAGTCCTACGGAGCGTCTAAAGTAGCTGATAAATTCACCAAGTAGGAAGCCCCTTGAACAGTCTTCAAGCCGCTCCCCTGTGATCCGCCGCAGTTTTCCTTCCATCATTTCCCAACCAAGTGAATTCCCTTCCCAACTCTACCTTACCTCTTCTTACCCCCAGCACATATTTATCCAACACTCATAGAATGATTGAGGACTAAGTGCCATGTGTAACATATTCCAGCCGACGACGGTGCAGGTTTTGCGGGAGGCCGAATGATAATGTGTGGAAGAATAGTGATTAATGGGCGGGTATGGGAAGGTGGAGGGACCTGCAAGTGGGTAGATGAAGTGCTGTTCCTTCCCCTTCAGGCTGCAGCAGAGCGGTTGGGTGCAAGTTGCCGCTGGATCGCCTATCCCCAGCACCTGGAGGTAGAAAAGGATGGAAAGACACTGATCTTAGAGGTAGGTGCTGAAGCAGCCCAATTGCAGGGCGAGGAAATACTCCTAGATCATCCCGTCTTTGTGGAGAAAGGTATGGTTATGGTTCCTGTTACCCTTCTCTGCCGGTTTTTTGGCTTATTCTGGACATATGTGGAAGACGTAGATGCAGCAGTACTAAGCAGGACCGAGCCCGCCCTTGCCGGGAAAAGGGTTGTGATCGACCCCGGCCATGGAGGAGATGACCCCGGGATCATTAGCGGTGACTTGGTGGAATCAGCATTCACCTGGGACGTTGCCCGCCGTCTCGGTGATTTGCTTATGCTCAGTGGAGCTCTAGCAGCATTCACAAGACAGCAAGAAGAAACAGCCTCTTTAGCCCAGCGGGTGAAGGTGGTTGAGGAGGCAAGGCCGGATCTGTTGGTCAGTATTCACTTTAACAGCTTTCTTTGTCCTGAACATAACGGCTTGGAGACCTACTGGTACAGCAGTTGGCCGGCCCGGCAGCTGGCAGAACATGTCCATAAGGGAATTCTTGACGAAATCGAGATTCCCAACCGGGGAGTACGGGAGTCAGCATTTCATGTTCTGCGCCACTCACCGGCAGTATCGGTATTGGTCAAACTGGGATTTGCCACAGGAGCTGGTGATCAACAGATCCTGAAGGACAGTTGGCTGCGAGAAAGGGCGGCTTTGGGCATATTTAGGGGAATCCGGGATTTTATTGAAGCCAGGCCCGGCCGAATGTAAAAATCTTGTTGCAAAGAGCCAAAGACACTCCTTGACATGTGGAAGAGTGCGCTGATATAATAAACATTTATTTGACGAAGGGGTGGGGGTGTGGTATAATCTGATTGATGACAAAGAGGGAAGGTGATGCTAGTGCCAGCACAGGGTGCCAGAAGCCTGGATGCCATAAAGAAGAGTCTGGAAGCTAATGTCGGCAAAAGGGTTAGACTGCGGGCTAATCGAGGACGTCGGAAAGTACTAGAGGCAGAGGGAGTGCTGGAGCAAACCTATCCCAAGCTTTTTGTGGTGAAACTGGACAAACCCAGTGCAATCAGACGCCTTTCTTACACTTATGCTGACGTACTGACTGATACCGTGCAGGTTACCATTGGCGACAAGCAGGTAGGCTCACTGCAGTAGCCAGGCGGACATAGATTTTATCCTGATACGAACCCCAGGTGGATCCTTTTAGGGATTCACCTGGGGTTTTGCTTATCTCTTTTGACTTCTAATTCACAGCCGCTGGTGCATAAGATTTAGGGGGCTAAAGGAGGCATTGGTCAATGGGCCAGAGGATTTGGCGGCCGGGAAAGCGGACAGTCTTGCGCTTAGGAGATAAGGGTCTGCCGGTCATTTGGCTGCAAGAACGGCTGAAATCCCTGGCTTACGAGGTGGAGGTTGATGGAGTCTACGGATACCTCACCGAGGATTGTGTCTGCTCCCTGCAGCGGGAGTACGGACTTAGGGTGGATGGGATAGCCGGTCCCCAAGTTCTTGAATTGCTCCACGATAAGGATATTCAGGCAGGAACACCCCGCTGCCAGGTATGGGGTGCAGTACACGGCGGACGTTTTTGGCAGCAGCTGGAGCGTAAGTCTTACGCAGACGCCAGGCAGAAGCTAACCGGCATGTTCCTTTATTGTTTTCGGGTGAGCGAAAATGGAGATGTTGTCGGCGAACTGCCTAAGGCTGCAGCTTCTGATCCGCCGCTGGATGGGATGAGGCTGATACCTGTCATCAGCAACTATAACCAGGATCTTTACGATGAACCGGCACTGGAAGCACTGCTGAAAAGACGGGACTTGCTCCGCCGCTTCCAGGAACTAGCCAGGAGACTGCTGGCCAATCCGAGGTTGGACGGTATCGCATTGGATCTGCAGGGGGTGGGAATGGGTTACGGCAGGCGGTTTGCAGCTCTAGCAGCTGGAGTGCGGAAGCTAGCCGACACTCACGGCAAGGGGATGTATATGGTTCTAATACCAGCGGATGAGAAGCGGGTACTTCCCAGGATTATTGAAACCAGTCTTTGGAAGCTGCCTGATCGGGTAATCTTCCAGGCTCCCTGGGAGCAAGTCGTTGGGGAACCGGGTCCGAGGATGGGTTATCAGTGGCTGCAGAAGGAACTAGCCAGGGTATGCCGGCATCTACCTGCCTGGAAGCTGATGGTCTCCTTGCCTGGAAACGGGATAGCGTGGTACGTAGGGGAAAACCAGGAGTACAATTACTTGTCCTATGATGAGGCCCGCAAACTTGCTTACCTAAAGCAAGCGACTATCCGGTGGGATGGTTTGGAGAAAATCTCTTATTATGATTTTGCCGATGAGAAGGGGCGGTGCCGGGTCTGGTTCGAGAACAAAGACAGCCTCAAATGGAAGCTTGATTGGCTCAAAGGCCAGCATGTCACAGGTATTGTGATCTCTCCGTTGGGCTGTGAAGATACCCGAATCTGGGAGGAGATTAGCAGGTAATATTTACCGATATAGTCAATGATGTCCCAGCATATAAATGACAGTGTTAAGTGTGCAAGGAATAAAGGGGGGAAAGGGCACATGGCGTTAAGGGTAAAAGACGATATCATCCAATTGGAGACGGTGATCGGTACCAATTCCACCCAGACCGTAGCCGATGGGACAGTAACTATTCCCGGCAGCATGCTGCCGGCAGACCGGATCGTGAAAATAACTGCCGTTCCCAACATCAAGGAACATTGGGTTGAAGAAGATAGAGTAAATATTGACGGGACTATAGCGGTAACAATTATTTATGCTGGGGAAAGCGATACAGGTCAGACCTATTATGGAAGCACCCAGATTGCTGATGCGGTTCCCTTCAGTCATTTTGTAGACGTACCCGGTGCGGCGCCTGAAATGCAATCACAATGCGATGCAGCAGTACTGGACTTACAATCTACAGTGAGAAGCGACGGCCGGACAGTAGATCTCGACATAGTCTTGGAGTTGACGGCAGCAGCTGTGTCAACCCAAGAAATCGTAGTAGTCACCGATGCCGTGTCAGATGCCGCTGCTAGGCTGAAGGTGGCCAAGGATGCACTCCACCTGGAAGACGTAATCGGCAGGGGAACAGGGAAGGCACAGATTCGGGAGCTTATCCCAATGCCGGGGGGAGGCGGTTCGGACCTCAGGCTGCTGCAGGTGCAGGGAAAGTTCCGGCCGGTGGAAAACCGAGTTGATATCGACCGGGCAGTGATAATCGGGACAATGAGCTACAAGGCCATTTGCGCTGGACTTAGCGGCGATACCGGCGATGAGCAGATTTTCGTCTATCGCTGGGACGACATATCCGGCATTGAGCTCAGTGCCGAAGTATACGGCAGTTATCCAGGGATGATAGTCTATCCCCGGGTAGGGGCTCCAATGATCTCCGGCCAGCTGGTTAATGACGGCCAAAGCTTAGCCGTTGAGGGCGAGCTGACTGCAGACCTAAAGGTTGTTCAGCCTCTAAATATCTCTGTGGTCACTGACCTAGCGTCAGAAAGCGATGTAGAAATCGGGGTTAGGCAGGAAACTATCCAGGTCCAGCAAGTGGGGGATGCTGCTTTCAAGGATGTCTATGTGGACGGCACTGTGCAGCTGACAGCGTCCCATCCTCCCCTAGAGAGACTGCTGGATGTGGAAGCCCGGGCTGCTGTTACCGGCACCTCTGTAGTGGGCGGTCGGGTAGTAGTGTCGGGATACGTTGACTTGACAGCCCTGTACGTTGCCAGGACCGATGATTTCAGCCAGCCTGTCTACCAAGCCGTCTGGGGTAATGTAGGGACCTTTGAAACCAGTATCAGTGTCCCGGCGCTGGCAGCCGCGGCCGAGGGTGAAGCCGAGGCAGATGTAGTTATCCATGATGTGCGGGCTGAGCCTATCAGCAGGGATACCATCAGCTTTCATGTGATGGGTTCTGTATCTTGCCGTCTAAAGGAAACCATAGTCAAGGAAGTAGTGGCTGAGGTTGTTGAACTGCGGCAGTTTAAGGGCAGACCACCCACATATACTTGTGTGACCTTACAGCCAGATGATACTCTCTGGAAACTGGCTGCCAAGTATCGCACTACTGTGGAGAATTTGCTGGAAATCAACCCCAATTTAGCAGAGGCCGCGATGACCACCGGCGGGCTGCCGGTAGGCAGCAAGGTGCTGATTACCCATTCCGTACCTTCCGAACTGGAATAGTCTGTTGGGGATACGTCTGCATTATAGGGTAGGGTTAACAGAGATTGTAGTTAATGGAATTGGCTGTATCACTGCCGGCGCATGATCTTGCACCGGCAGTTGATCTTGCGGGAGTTATATATCTACATATTTGGGTTTTCCACCAGGCAACCTGTTACAAGCTTTATATGGCTACCTTTATTTTTGATAAGCATAATCTGCATCAGACATATCCATACTATAGAGTACCAATCTAACGAAAAAAGGAGGGGATTAGGATGGGTTCCCAGTTAGGGGAAGAGACTGTTGGAACAGAGAACGCTAACCGCATGTATACAGAAGAAGAAGATCAAAAAATCTTAGCCAAGTGGTGGAACAAGAAACTCAGACCAGAACTGGCAAGGGAATTAGGCAGAAGCGAAGCTGCCCTTGCCCAGCGTTTTTATGCCATTCTAAAAAAGAAAGGTATCGATCCCAAGGCTTATAGAGCCAAAATGAAGGAGCAGACGGCGAAGCGCCACTTACAGCCTACCATGCAGGCTTCCGGCTCCGCCTGGACCAGGGATGAAGATATAATTTTATGGCGAAGCGCTAAAGCCGGTGAAAGCTTTTCTGAAATCGCCGCCCGCCTTTCTGGTCGTACAGCTGAGGAATGCAGGGAACGCTATGAAGCTTTGCAGCAGGCAAATACTGGTGCAGATATGGCTGTGCAAACTCAAGAAGCCTCCCGCATGGGGGTTCTAGACACCGGTGAAGCCGGAGAATCTGCCATCGGTAGTAAACAAGCAGTGCAAGGTTTCAGTGAAGATAGTCAGGCAGAGGATGTGCATGATGGGCAGAGTGAAGATTCTGGGGATTTCTTGGATGTGCTCAGGCGGTTCCCCCGGCAAGCTGAAGCTTTGAGTCACCGTATGGATGATATAGAAAGGGATATGCAGTATATTAAAGGCAGTCTGCAGTTTAGCCTAGAACATTTGGCCCAGGGTCTTCAAAATGTGGCCAACTATCTTGTCGGACAGGAGCAAGATTTCACGGCCTTTGAAAAAATCCGCCAAGAAAACCAAGCTCTCCGCAGCGAGCTGGCAGAGCTAAGACAGCGGATGGAAAATGAAAAAAAGGAACTGAGAAAAGTATACAATGAACTGGAATTCTGGCTGGGTGAGTTTCTGGAGATGCGTAAGATCGAGAAGGTAGCCAATCTGGGAGAGTTGATTCCCAAACTCAAATATTCCTATGATAGGTTTGGAGTACTACTGCAGATCGAGAAGGAAGCTTAACTCCAGTTGGGAAAAACGCCTGAATATGATGTATGCCCTGGGGTTTACACCGCCAGGGTTTCATTGTTTTTTAAGGTCAAATATTCCTACTGGCTGCCGGCCGGTGAGAGGAGATGACTATGGTACAAGAGGGCATTTAAGTATATGATAATAAGTAAAAGCAAGGTAAGAGGAAGGATGGGGAAAAGACTTGCAAACGCGGTCAAGATGTAAGATGGGACGCACAAGAAAGACATTCCATTGGCCGACTGGTGCTGCCGTGGGCATCATATTGATCTTATCGTTTTTGTTCGTGCCGGTCGGTCTAGGGGTGGCTGAAGCACTAACACCCGACGATGTACAAGCTGATGTGGCTATGCTGGTAGTTGCAGGCACCAATCAGGTGCTTTTTGAAAAAAATCCCGACAAAGTTGTAGAGCCGGCAAGTATCGCCAAGATCATGACCCTGCTCTTGGCCTTGGAAGCCGTGGAAAGAGGAGAAAGCTCCCTTTCTGATAAAATAGTGGTTAGTCCCGATGCTGAGGCCATTGGGGGCTCCCAAGTTTGGCTGAGGGCCGGTGAAGTGTTTACCTTGGAGGAACTGCTCAAGGCAGTAGCCATCCAATCAGCCAACGATGCAGCCTATGCAGTGGCTGAACATGTGACAGGATCCGTTTCGGCCTTTGTCAAGCAAATGAACCGGAGAGCCCAGGAATTGGGCATGAAGGATACTGTATTTACCAATGTCCACGGTCTACCGCCTGATCCCGGTCAAGAACCCACCCTGACCACTGCCCAGGACATCAACAAGATGTCCCAGGAGATCCTCAAATTCCCGGTGGTCTTGGAGTGGACCTCTACTTGGACAGAGGTGTTTCGCTCGGATAATCCCCGAACGGTGCTGTATAATACCAACCGTATGCTGAGGGAGTATCCCGGGCTAGATGGGCTCAAGACCGGTCATACCGACAGTGCAGGGTATTGTTTGGTAGCAACCGCCGAGCAGGATGATCTGCGGCTGCTCTCAATCGTCATGGGTACATCCAGTGATGCCGAGCGCCGTCAGGAGACCCGTAAGCTCTTAGATTACGGCTTCAAGGGATTTACCAGTCAGAGGTTAGTCGAACCGAAGGAAGTTGTTGGTGAGGTTGTAATAAAGAACGGAGTGCCGGAGACTGTGAAAGTGGTGGCTTCAGCCCCCCTGGAAGCCCTTGTGGAAAAGGGCAATTCCGGACCTTTCCACCGGCATCTTCGTCTGCAGCCGGACTTAGAAGCACCGCTGAAGGCCGGTGAGACTGTTGGAGCAGTGGTCGTCAGTCAAGACGGCAGGATTCTCGGTGAGGTACCCATTGAGTTGGAGGAAGATGTCAAGCCAGCTGGATTTTTTGTCAGAGTTTGGCGCTGGCTGCGGGATCTAATCCAGTCTCTGATCACCATGGAGTCAACTGAATAGCGGCAGCTGATAGGGGAGTTGTGGATTATTGGGTCGGATAGTTGAAAATGCCCATGCAAAGATTAACTTAACTCTAGATGTCGGTCCAGTGAGACCAGACGGCTATCATGAGATTCATACGGTGATGCAGTCCCTGGAGCTGAGGGATGTAGTGGTGCTAGAAGAACGCCCTGCCGGCATCTCCCTGGACTGCTTGCCGGGTGATCCTCTCCGTCAGGGAGCGAGGTGCTTCGTGGAATCAGAGTCACACCTGCTGCCTCCCAGCGATGAAAGGAATTTGGCATGGAAAGCAGCAAAGCTCCTCATGGAGGCGGTAGGAATTGGCCGGGGTGTTCATATTCTAATCCACAAGGCTATCCCTTTAGCAGCTGGTTTGGCAGGGGGCAGTGCCGATGCGGCGGCTGTGCTTCGGGGCCTTAATCGGCTGTGGAATTTGGGAATGAGCCGGGAGGAACTGGCTTTGGTTGGAGTTAAGGTGGGCGCCGATGTCCCCTTCTGCTTGCTTGAAGGAACCGCAGAGGCGAAGGGGATCGGCGAAAAACTAACACCGGTGCCGTCACCTCCGCCGTGGTCCGTGCTGCTTTTGAAGCTGCCGGTATCGGTGTCTACCGCTGCTTGCTATAAAGCGTACGATGAGCTGCCGAGCCCCATTCGGGTTGATGCAGTAGAGATGCTTGAGGCCCTGGCTGATGAAGATTTGAACCAGGTGGCAAAATGTCTCGGCAATTCCTTGGAAGCGGTAACAATGCAGCAGGTGCCAGAGTTGGTGTCTTGGCGGAAGGTCATGGAAGGGGCCGGCTCCTTGGGAGTGCTGATGAGCGGCAGTGGTCCCGCACTTTTTGGTTTAGTACGGGATGAATGCCAGGGAGATGAAGTGTTTGAGCGCCTGGCAACCGCGGTAAAGCAGGAACGACAGGGTCTATTGCCTAACCTATACCTCACTAGGTTCTTATCAAGCAAGGGGAACGATGACTTCAAAGGAGGCGCTTGGCATGCGTAAACGGCTGGCCCCAATCCAACTGGATAACTATAAGCCTCTACGGGATATTGTTTTCGAAAACCTACGGGAGGCAATTATCAACGGCCAGCTGCGACCTGGCGAGAGATTGATGGAAGTACAGATAGCCGAAGAGCTAGGTGTAAGTAGGACACCCGTGCGGGAGGCAATCAGAAAGCTGGAACTGGAAGGCCTAGTGGTAATGGTGCCCCGAAAGGGAGCATATGTTTCCAATGTATCCATTAAAGATATCAGCGATGTATTCCAAATCCGCAGGGCCTTAGAAGGTTTAGCGGCAGAACTGGCTGCTGAAAAGTTAACAGAGGAGCAGTTGGAAGAATTGGAGCAGCTTTTGGCTCGTACCGAGGAGACAGTGGATAAACTAGATGTTTTGACTACCGTGGATATGGATACAGGTTTTCATCAAGTCATTTACGAAGCCAGCCTCAACGAAAAACTGAGCAGCATGCTTTACCATTTGCGGGAACAGATTCAGCGCTTCCGCACCCAGTCCCTGAGCAGACCAGGTCGCTTGCAGCAGGCACTTATGGAACACAAGGCGATTATGGAGGCTTTGAAAGAGGGCGATGGGGAGTTAGCCCGTCGGTTGGTTGAGGAACACATTGAAAGCGCGGAAAGTGCACTTCTGGCTGCCTTTGAAGAAAGTGAAGAAAAGGAAGAGGACTCATGAATGAGGTCGATGCGGTTGTACTAGCTGGTGCCAAGAATACGGGGCGTTTGCGGAAAATGGATGATAGTTCTTACGAAGCTAGTATTGAGATCGCTGGACGGCCCATGTTGTACTATGTGCTGGATGCCCTCGCTGCTGTTCCCGAGATCAACAGGATTGTGGTAACGGCGCCTTTAGGAGCCTTCGAGGGAGATTGGCAGGGAAAGGTTACCTTTTTGCCGGCTGCTGACAGTATGCTGGAGAATATACGTAGAGGAATTGCAGCACTTAACAGCAAGGGCAAAATTTTAATAGTCACCTCTGATATTCCGCTGATCAGTCCTGCAGCCATATCGGATTTTATTCAAAGATGTAAAGAACGGGAAGCAGATATTTATTATCCCATCATCTGCCGGGACGCGAATGATCGGGAGTTTCCGGGAGTTAAGCGAACCTATGTCCGTTTGCGGGAGGGAGTCTTTACCGGCGGCAATATGGCCCTGGTTTCCCCTGATATCATTGAAAAATGCTCTGAGATTATTGAACGGGCCATTGCGATGCGCAAGAATCCCCTGCAGTTGAGCCGGCTGCTTGGGTTTAGGTTTATCATTAAGTTCCTCCTTAACCAGTTAAGCTTGCGGGAGATAGAGGCTAGGGTTCAGGATGTGCTGCACTGCCGGGGAGTAGGTGTAATCTCACCATATCCCCAGGTAGGGATTGATGTGGATAAACCCAGTGATCTGGAACTAGTGCGTCAGGTGCTGGAAGGCGACGCCCAGGCTTATTCTGCGCCGGAAGTGATGACAGGAAAGGATATGCATTTTCACTGAACTGGAAGCAGGTTTGGCAGTAACCGACCAGCATAGCTGCCTCCTTAGGAGTCCAAACTAGGAGTGGACCCGATAGGAGGTGAAAATATGGGTACTGGCCAGAAGAGAAATACGCCTCTGATCCAGGAGGCCTACAATGCTCTTCAGCAGTTCAAGTACGAAACCGCTAATGAATTGGGTATTCAGGTGCCTGAGGGAGATTATTGGGGCCACATCTCATCCCGGGATTGTGGAGCAGTAGGCGGCAACATGGTGCGGAAGATGATCGCAGCCGCCGAGCAGTCTCTAATCGCTCAGGCCGGTGGTAATACACAGCAGAACTACTAGCATAAGGATCTAGACTGGGTTGTAAGCATCACCGAAGTACATTAAAGTACACTTGGTTGGGGTACACCAGCACTAACCGTCTATAAGAGCCCGCCATCTGGCGGGCTTAGCTGTGATCGGGGTATAATAAAATGGGTTTCTAACAACTTATTCCTCACAAATCAGGGAGGGGAAGTATATGTCAGTAGCGGCGGTGGTCCTGGCGGCGGGGAAAGGCACCCGTATGAAGTCTGCAATCCCAAAGGTTCTCCATCCCATATGCGGGCTTCCCATGATAGCCCATGTGGTCAATAACCTACAGGAGGCTGGTGTTGGGCGAATCATAGTTGTGGTAGGTCCAGAAGGGCAGGAGATCCAAGACCTCCTGGGCTCGGCGGTTGAGTATGTCGTTCAAGGAGAGCAGCTGGGGACCGGCCATGCAGTCCTGCAGGCAGAAGCGGTTCTTGGGAGTCACGACGGTCCCGTGTTGGTGATCCATGGCGACACTCCCCTGTACCGTCCCGATACCTTGCGGGAACTGATCAAGGCCCATCAAAGCTCTAGAGCCAGCGGCACAGTGCTGTCGGTCCTTCTCAATGATCCCACAGGCTACGGACGGATTATCCGAGACGCCGAAGGGGCATTTGCCAAGATCGTTGAAGAAAAGGATGCCTCGCCAGAAGAGGCTGCGGTGAAGGAGATCAACAGCGGCACCTATGTTTTCCAGTGTGAGCCGCTATTTGCTGCCTTGCACCAGATAAGTCCCGAAAATGCCCAAAAGGAGTACTACCTAACAGATGTATTGGGGATTATTAGGGAGCAAGCCGGCATGGTGGAGGTCTTTACCCACGATGATCCTGAAGAAGCATCGGGAATTAATAACAGGGTGCAGCTGGCAGCAGCAGAGAAAGCTCTGCGGACCAGGATTCGGGAGAAATGGATGTTAGCCGGTGTGACCATGATGGATCCCGACACTACATACGTAGATGCCGAAGCTGAACTTGAACCAGATGTAGTGCTTATGCCCTTTACCTTTATTGAAGGGCGTACCCGGGTGGCTGCCGGTTCAGTCATCGGTCCCTTTGCCCGAGTAAAGGATTGTGTGGTGCGAGAAAATGTAACCATAAGCCAGGCAGTGGTTGTGGGAAGCACTTTGGAGCCGGGCTGCACAGTGGGTCCATATACTTATATCCGCCCGGGATGTCATCTATCTGAAAAGGTTAAGGTAGGAGGATT
>JAAYGR010000189.1 GCA_012727675.1 Bacillota bacterium | reverse complement strand
TTCTTGCGCATAGGATTGCTATCCTATGTCAGTGTTGATATCGCCAATGATCACATCTTGGCATCGATGATGACACCAAGGGATGTAGCTATTGGTATCTCTCACTCAGGCAGCTCAAAACACACGGTAAAAGCCTTGGCTTATGCAAAGGAAGCAGGAGCTACCACCATATGCCTGACGGGGTTCCCCAAATCCCCTATCACTAAAGTCTCTGATATTTGCCTGTATTCAATAGCCCGAGAGACCATGTTTCGAGAAGAGGCCATGGCATCTCGGGTGGCTCAAAACTGTATCATGGACGTACTCTATGTTGCTGTAGCTTTTCGCCGACTAGAGGAGTCTCACAAAAACCTAAGGACAACAGCAAAGATACTGTTAGATGAGAAGTTCTAAGCCGCAAGCAGCTGGTTGGCCGGCTGTAGAACGGAGGTGATGCAGGGGCAAGAGCACGTTACATGACTTAAGGGTTGTTGTCTAGATTCGAGTATGGTAAGGAGGATGAAACATTGTCACACCAACGTAGAGGAAACTTGAGTAAAGTAATTCTGGGTGTATTGCTTGTCAGTTTTCTAGTGTTTGGTATGGGTCTTTCTGTGTGGGCAGCTAAGCCCTTTGAAGGAATCACTCTGGTAGTTTCCCGCTGGGCAGGGGATCCTTTTGAAAGTGCCACCCGTGTATTAGCTGATCGATTTGAAGAAGAGACTGGCTGCAAAATCATCATCGATGCTGTACCTTGGGAAAACCTGCGGGAGAAGCAGATTTTCGAAATGGCCAGTGGGACAGGGGCATATGATATCCTCTACATCCACCCCTTCTGGTATGCAGAGATGGTCAATGCTGGTTTTCTCTTGGAGCTTGATGATTATCTAACTGAAGAAGAAAAAGGCTTATATGTCTCATCTTTGCTCGATGCCTGTCGGGTTGATGGGAGACTCTATGGAATCCCCGATTGGATTGCTACTATCATTCTGGCTTATCGCACTGATCTGCTGGAAGAAGCAGGGCTGGATGTCCCCGAGAGCTGGGAAGATGTGCTGGAAGTGGCCAAGCACTTCACCGGTGACGGAAACTATGGAATTGCTCTTCCTGCCAAGAGAACTGGAGCCCTGGCTGATATCTTCTCTACCTTATTGCCCGGCGCCGGTGCCTGGTATCTAGATGAAACAGGAAAACCAAACATCAATACTCCAGAGGCGATAGAGACCGCTGCCTTCGTGGCAGAAATGCTGAAATATGCACCTCCAGGCGTACTTAACTTCCATTGGGATGAAGCCGGCAATGCTGCGATGCAGGGAAAGGTGGCCCTGATGGTAGCACAATCAGTTAACAGCAGCTGGCTCAATGATCCTAACCGCTCGACAACGGCCGGCAAGTGGGGTTTCACCAGCTTTAAGTACAACGGCAAGCCCACAGGTCTTGTTCAGAACTATGCCTGGTCTGTAGCCAGTGATACTCAGCATCCTGAGGCCGCCGTCGCCTTTATTAAATGGCTATCTGAAACTGAGCAGCAGCGGTATTTGGCAGAGGCAACTGGAACTGCTGGAGCCATGTACAGCTTCTACGAGGATGAGGAGCTGATCAGCAGCATGCCGTTCCTCACTGCCATGCTGGAAGCCTTTACAAATGCCATGCCGCAGCCTTCCTGGCCTCAGTGGGCCGAGATGCAAGAAACCCTTGAGCTTTCGCTCCAGAACATATATTTAGGCAATGAAGAGCCTGCCGAAGCCATGCAGAAGCTACAGGCCGTTATGGAAGAGCTCTTCTAGAACAGCTGGTTAGCCGGGTAGAGGCAAGGGTCTCTACCCGGCCGGTCCAAAATCGGGGGTGCTAAGGTGGCAAGTGAGAGAATCACTAATTCCAGCAGAATAAAAACATGGTTAGAAAATAACGGTACAGGGTATATGCTCCTGGCTCCAACCCTTGTCTTTCTTCTCTTGTTCATTATCGGACCCATCATCTATTCATTGGTTCTGAGTCTATATGAATGGCGCCTTACTGAGATTGCAAAACCAAAGAGCTTTGTTGGTCTTGCTAATTACGCTGCTTTGCTCAAGGATAATGTGTTCTGGCAGGCAATGAAAAACACCATGATCTTTACCATAGGCAGTGTGGGGATTGAGCTCATACTAGGCTTTCTTGTGGCACTACTTCTTTGGCAGCTGCCCCGGGGTAAGGGATTAGCCAATTCAATCATCCTCCTGCCAATGATTACTGCTCCAGTGGTAGTAGGCCTTCTCTGGCGGTACATGCTGGACCCCCAGTTCGGTATAGTCAACTACGCGCTAAGGGGGATCCTGCCGGGTGAAGTGGCTTGGTTAGGCGATGTGCGGCTGGCTCTTCCAAGTGTAATCTTGGTGGATATTTGGCAGATGACTCCCTTTGTAGTACTGGTCCTTCATGCTGGTCTCTGCTCCATTTCTGAGGAGTAGCTGGAGGCTGCCAGGGTCGATGGGGCTACATATTGGCAGATCATTTGGCATATAGTACTTCCTTTCCTAAGGCAGCTTATCATCCTGGTCATGATGTTAAGGGCCATGGATACTTATCGGGTCTTTGATACCATCTACGTTCTGACCAAAGGCGGGCCTGGTTTAGCCACAGAGACCATCGGCATTTATACGTATAAGTCAGGCTTCTCCTTCTTTAAGATGGGTTATGCCATGACCCTTTCCACAGTCAGTCTAGCAGTAGTGTTAGTGTTTAGCCTGCTTTGTGTCCGGATGATGCGGCAAGAGGATTAGGGGGTGATATGCCGTGAGGTCTTCTGTAGGCTCCAAATCAGCAAAGTACATTTCGTATTTATTGGTCTTCCTGTTCTTGGTCTGGATTAGTGTTCCACTACTGGTCGTTTTCAATCAGTCGTTTAAGCCGACACTAATTATGTTCTCAGATCCGCCGAAGTGGATTTTCAAGCCTACACTAGAACACTACTACAAGGTGTTTGCCCGCCAACAGCTCCATAAGTTCATGTTCAATAGCTTAGTGGTGGGGTTAAGTACAACGGTCTTATCTTTGGTTCTCGGTTCTTTAGCAGGATATAGCTTAGCTCGGATTGACATGAAGGGTAAAGAAAAATGGGCGTTTCTCATCCTGTTGTGCAAGATGATCCCAGCTGGAGCGCTGGTAGTGCCGATGTACTACATCGTAAGAAGACTGGGACTTGCCAACACTTACGTTGGGCTTATTGTTGCCCACACAACTTTCAGCCTACCCTTTGTGGTGTGGATGATGCGCAGCTTCTTTCAGGAGATCCCCGTTGAGCTAGAACAGGCTGCCATGGTGGATGGCTGTTCTAGGCTAGGAGCATTTTGGAGGATTACTGCACCCCTTGCCGCCCCTGGCCTTACTGCTACCGGCATTCTGACGTTACTGCTTTCGTGGAATGAATTTCTCTTTGCTCTCGTTTTGTCAGGCCGTAATACCCGTACACTGCCCATCGGCATCTCTGCTTTCATAGGAAGTGTATCAATTGACTGGGGCGGCAGTTCTGCCGCGGCAGTAGTTGCTATGGTGCCTGTGTTTATCGCAGGCCTTATGGTCCAAAAATACCTGGTTAGGGGTCTAACCATGGGAGCTGTTAAGGGGTAGAGTAGCCAGCCATGCTGGAGAGGCAAGGTTCGTTGTGCACATCGATGAAATTAACTTTCAATTAAGTGGCAAGCAAGAAGGAATATTTCAGAGCAAGGAGAATAAGTAATTTGGGATATGTTGGAAGGGTAGCGAATATCGTACAAGCTGGGAAGGGAGGGGTGAAAAGATGAAAAAGGCCTTGGTGTTGGGAGAGGTATGCCAGGACATCATTGTCCATGACCCCCGCTCGGTCAAGGTGCTGGGAGAGCCGGTATGGGCTGGAGATGTCCTTACCGTTGCAGGGGGGTCAGCAGTTTTTGTAGCCAGCGCCCTCAACCATCTGGGCGCTCCAGTTGAGTTGTGGTCCACTGTGGGTGACGATGAGGTAGGTTCACAGCTGATTGAGGAGCTTACAGGTCGGGGAATCGATTGTAGGTTTATCAGGCGGCTTCCAGGCTATGTCACAACTCGCAGCGTTATAGTCTGTGAACAGGAACAAAAAACTTCATTGCTTGTACTGCCATGCTGCCTTTGGAGATACCAGATGATATCTGCCCAGAGTCTGTCAGCCTGATGTATATCGCTGGCTACATGCTCTTCCCTGAACTGTGGGAGCCAAAGACCATTTCTCTGGTGGCAAAGACCAGCCGCCTCGGCATACCGGTGGTTGTTGACAGTCAGCAGCTTCCCATACCGGGGGATATGGTCACAAAGACGAGATTACGGGAAATCATGCCCCACGTCAGTGTTTTCTTAGTGGCCCGGCGGGAGGCTAAGCAGCTGACCGGCAGCCAAGACCCGCTCGTAGCCGGTAGGGAGTTCCTCTCAATGGGTGTTGAGACGGCGGTGATGAAGCAGGGTGAAGAGGGCTGCACGGTTCTGACTACTGTTCAACCGAGCCAAGGAGACTACGGCGAGGCTATTGGTGAGGTCAATGGTAAACCGTACTATGCAATTAAGCTGCCTGCCTATCCGGTCCAGGTCTATGATTCAGTAGGGTCCGGCGATCTGTTTGGAGCAGGATACAGCTTCGGAATTTTACAGGGATGGGAACCCCGGGAATGTGCTAGGTTTGCCGCAGTGTTTACAGCACTGTCTTTAGGAAAATATGAGACTCATAAAATCTTGCCTTCCTTTGAGAAGGTAAGCCAAATCATAGAAGCGGAGGGATCATGGTGAGAGACTTAACAATCGGGGTCATTGGAGCCGGTAGTACTTATTCACCAGAACTAATTGATGGTTTCTTGAAGCGGCAGGACGAGTTGTCTGTTAAGCGCTTTGTCCTAATGGATATCGATGAGACCAAATTAGAGATAGTTGGCGGTCTTGTCGAGAGGATAGCGCTTACCTTTGACAAGAAAGTGGAAGTCGTTAAGACGATGAGGATGGAAGAGGCTGTCGATGGTGCTGACTATGTTGTCACCCAGTTCAGGGTAGGCAGGCTTCCGGCTAGAGCCAGAGATGAAAAGATACCTCTGAAGTATGATCTCATCGGTCAGGAGACGACTGGCCCTGGCGGATTCGCCAAAGCTTTGCGGACAATTCCTGAGATCCTCAAGATAGCCCGGGCGATGGAGAAGTATTCACCGGACAGCTGGCTGATTAACTTCACCAATCCGTCGGGAATCGTGACTGAAGCTGTTAACAAGTATTCCGATGTAAAGGTCATAGGTTTGTGCAACCAGCCGATCACGACCCACAATTATATCGCTGAGGAACTCGGTGTTCCATCTGAAGACCTGTACATGGACTATTTCGGTCTCAACCACCTTGGTTGGATCAGACGTCTCCTCCTCAACGGCCAAGATATTACCGCTGAAGCATTTGACAAGATCATCAATAGCCCGAGGCTAGACCATATACTGGGATACCATTTCACAAAAGACTTCTTGAAGGCCTTAGGACTCCTGCCTACTGGATACCTACAGTATTACTATCACACTGAAGAGAGCTTAGCCAAACTTAAGTCTCAGCCGCGGTGTCGGGCTGAAGCTGTCATGGAGATAGAAGAGCAGATCCTAGAGCTGTACAAGGATCCAAGTCTCAACGAGAAGCCCAAGATGTTGGAGAAGCGGGGCGGCGCTTGGTATTCTGATGCCGCGGTGGCAGTCATGAGTGCTATTGAGAATGACAAGAAGGAGCTCCATATCGTTAATGTGCCCAACAATGGTGCTATTGATGGTCTCCCGAGGGATTCCATTATCGAAGTTCCCGCAGTTGTAGGAAAGCAGGGCGCGGTGCCGTTGGTTGTCGGTGAGATTCCCATGGGAATTAGGGGTCTATTGCAGCATGTCGACGCCTATGAAAACTTGACAGTGAAAGCCGGCGCAGAAGGGTGCAAGGCAACCGCCTTGGTAGCACTTTGCAGCCATCCTTTCATCAAGTCTACCGATGTAGCCCAGCGGCTGCTTGATGAGCTTATTACCGCTAATCAACCGTACATTCAGCTGAGCTAATGAACTGATCGGAAAAAAGAGAAGGGGTGAACCCGTTGACTGTCAGAATTCTGGATGCCATCGGCAAGAACCTAATCAATTCGTCACGAGATGACCTAAAGAAAGCCATACGAGCCGCAGCAGGGCGGGTTATTGTAGCAGAGACTGTAGCCTTTAAGGCTCCCCTCATAGATGGTGTCACCAATGTGGAGCTCCTAAAGAGCTGGGGTGCCGATATGGTGAATGTAAATCACTATAGTGTGGATATGCCCATGATACCAGGACTTCCCTCAACTGAGGAAGGATTGGCACTCTGGGGTTCTGCATGGACAGGCTCGCCGGGGCGACGGCCTGAGCCGGAGGTAGTAGAACCGTCTGTTCAAAGCTACTTCTTAGAATTTGGGCTTGGCAGGACCATTGGAGAAGCAAAGGAGCTGGCAGGTGTGCCGGTTGGTATGACCCTGGATCCTGTTGGTCCTGATGCTAGATTGGCACCTGCCCGGATAGCTAGCCGGGAGAATGCCAAAAGAGGCGTTGAGCATGGAGCTAGTTTCATAACACTAATTCACACTCCGTCCATGTCGGAGGAGCAGTTTGCCGGCAGTGTTAAAGAAGTGCGGGAGGGAGCCGGTGATCGGGCCCTGGTACTAGCAGGCAAGATGCCCTGGGGTGGTCCCTTTACTACAGATCCCGATGAGTTCATCACCAAAGAAGAGATTTCGAGACTGGCAGAGGCGGGAGCCGATGTTATCATCATACCTGCTCCCGGTACCGTGCCTGGATTGACTATTGAGATAGTTAAGTCGTGGGTACAGGTGATATCCTCCTTGGGGCTCTTGGCTGAGGTTACCATTGGAACTTCTCAAGAGGGAGCAGACCCTGGTGTAATCACAAGGATAGCCATTGACAGCAAGATGACAGGTGCCGATTTGTATCAAATCGGAGATGGGGTCTATAGTGGAGTAGCTACTTATGAGAACGTGATGGCATTTGCAAATGCCATCAAAGGCAAACGACACACACTTCGTCGAGCAGCTCTTTCACCCTTGAGGTAGAGAGGACAAGTTTGACGGGACGCAATTGCCAGTTGGTGGGTGAATCCCGGAATCTCCGGGATTCACCTTCCCAAGACGTACCTCAATACCCTGTTAGGAGTTGACTGAGATGACAGCCAAATCTACCTTTATGGATGAAGTAAAGGAGCAGCCGGAGGTACTAAGGAAGCTTGTTGAGTCGTATGAGAAGGAGCTTGCACCTAGACTACAGGAAGCTGCAGAACTAATTAAGAGTAAGCCGCTTCTTGTGATCGTTGGGATGGGGAGTTCATGTTTTGCTGGGGAGCTGCTGGCTCAGCGCCTTAACGGAACTAAGCTAAAGGTTATCAACTGTGATGCCAGTGAGCTGTTTCATTATCAACAGGGAATACTGTCGGATAATATTGTCATGCTGGCCATATCACAATCTGGTGAGAGTGCGGAGACCTGCTTAGTGGCAGAGGCCCGGTCCGAGTCTGTACCCTTGATCTGCATCACCAACAATGAGGAGAGCCGCCTTGCTGGTATGGGCGACATCGTTTTGCCACTGCTTGCTGGTCACGAGGAAGGTACTTCATCCAAGACCTTCGTCGCTACCATGGCGCTTCTGCACTTGCTGGCAGATGCCGTCTTGGATGAGAATCTCCTCTCATCGGCCAATGCCTCTGAAATAGCCAATCTGGTTCAAGAATTGACAGGGGCCCTTGGGGAAGAGGTGGCTAGATTCCTACCTCAGTTTGGTGACTTTAGCTCTCTAGCCTTTATCGGGCGGGGGCCAGGGCTAGTAAGTGCCCTGCAGGGCGCGCTGATTACCCAAGAAATGACTCAAGTGCCGGCTGCCGGTTTGAGTGCCGGGCAGTTTCGTCACGGTCCCATTGAAGCTGCCGGTCCCCATCTGCTTACAGTCATATTCGCACCTTACGGCAGGACTACACAGCTTCTAGTTAAGCTAGCCCAAGATTGTGCGTCTTTTGGCTCACCCACCTGGTTAGTTACTGATACATCTGTTAGCATTGCTTCAACGGAGAACCTATTTGTTTCCCAACTACCTCTGGTGAGGGAAGAATTGTCTCCTTTACTTTCTATACTGGCACCGGAGCTGCTGGGTGTAGCTATAGCCGAACGAAAAGGGCTAGAACCGGGCCGGTTCCAGAAAATAAGCAAAGTTACCAACTTCGAATAGAAGATACATGCCTACAATCCTCTTCGCCCTGAGTCTAGCTGCATCTAGCTAGAGCATCGGGGCGACATTCTTCTCCCAGAAGAACCTCTTCAATGCCTTTGTTATTCTTGCAGGCTCCCTTTGTATGACATGAGGATAGCTACAGATGGCAAATCACATTGTGATAGGAGGAAACAATGAGGCACCCCATTGTCTTTTTGTGTGATTTCGATGGAACCATCGGTCTTCAAGATGTCGGAGAGCTAGTACTAAGGAGACTGGTCTTTCCTAGACTGGAACCCGCCTTCCTGGAAGAGCTTGAGGCCAATGAGCCTGGCTCCAAGTTTCTATATACACAGTGGTACAGTAGCGCCCCGCCTTCACAAGAAGATTTCTTAGAGTTAATCATGCAAGCTGAAATTGATGTCGGTTTTAAAGAACTACTTGACCTAGCTAGGCAACAAGGGGATCAAGTAGTCATCGTGAGTGACGGATTTGATGCATATATTCAACCATTACTGAAGAGAGCTAACATCACTGGAGTTCCCGTATACTCCAATGCAATGCGGTTTAGCCCAGAGCTTGAAGTTGCCTTTCCCCACCACAACCCCGGCTGCAGATTCTGCGGAGTATGTAAGGCTGCCATTGCCCTTCAGTACGCTCGTCGAGGGTTCTACACGGTCTATGTGGGGGATGGAACCAGTGATAGATTCCCTGTCCATGTTGCAAACAAGGTATTTGCCAAGGACACATTGGTTCACATATGTGAGGAAGATGGGATTCCCTTTGATGAGTTCTCTTCGTTTAGGGACATTGTAGCGTGGTATTCTGCCGGAGAGATAAAACGGGAGAAGAGCCTGGACCTTCATTCCAAGTGCAAATCGCTCAAAGACGATTCTTTGGAGTTTTTGAATGTAGAAAGGGCGGTAAGTCTAGTTTAGGTCAAGAAGGCGCCGTGTCGGCGCCTATTTGCTTTGTTGATAGGCGCTATCTTACATCAATCAAGCAGGACTATGAAG
>JAAYGR010000023.1 GCA_012727675.1 Bacillota bacterium | reverse complement strand
GTTAAGAAAAACTGGAATCTCTTTGACTGGCAGTGTCCATGAGCGAGAAAGAGGTAGATGGTACTAGTGCGACACCCTAAGCTGGTAGTGCGAAATCTCAGTGTATACTATGGTGACTTCCAGGCTCTGTCCTCCATCAATCTGGAAATTCCCTCCGGGGCGGCAACTGCTGTCATAGGCGGCAGCGGGGTAGGCAAATCCAGTTTGCTCCGATCCCTTTGCCGCATGAATGAGCTTTGGGATAATGTCAGAACAGAAGGCCAAGTGCTTCTAGATGGTCAAGACATTTACGGTTCCGATGTTGATGTGACAGAAGTAAGGCGCCGGGTAGGGTTAATTGCCCGCCATCCTTATCCGTTTCCTAAGAGCATCTTTGATAATGTAGCATACGGTCCCCGGCTGCACGGCGTTAGGGACAGACGAGACCTGGACGAAATAGTAAAGCGGAGCTTAAAACAAGCTGGTCTGTGGAATGAGGTGAAAGGCAGACTGCAGGAGTTCGCCCTCAACCTATCGCCGGGTCAAAAGGCCAGGCTGTGCATCGCCCGGGCCCTTGCTGTACAGCCAGAGGTCCTGTTGATCGATGACCCTGCCTATAATCTGGACCCTGTTTCGGCAGCGCAGGTTGAGGACCTGATCCTGGAATTGAAGCAGGAGTACACTTTGGTCTTGGCCACCAACAGCATGCAGCAGGCCGGTAGAGTTTCTGATTATATCGCTTTTCTGTCGGAAGGGTTCTTGGTTGAGTTCGGCCCTACTTCAGACGTTTTTGCACGGCCCAAGGATAAACGCACCGAAGACTATATCACTGGCAGATTCAGTTAGACTGACTCCAGCAAATGGAGGGGGCTTGCGACGTGACTAGGGAAGGTTTCCATAAAGAATTACAGAGTATCCAGGCGGAAATGCTCAAAATGGGCAGTTTGGTAGAAAAGCAGATCCATGAGGCGGTTCACTATCTGAGTACTCAAAACTTGGCCGGGGCCCAGTCTGTACTAGAGAAGGACGATATCGTAGACGAAATGCAGATCGATATAGAGGAACGATGTATGCGCTTAATTGCTCTGCAGCAGCCTTTGGCCTCCGACTTGCGAACCGTAGTAGCAATCTTTCAGATCACCACAGATGTGGAAAGAATCGGAGACAATGCGTGCAACATTGCTGAACTGACTTTGCGGATTGGGGAAGAGCCCTTAATTAAGCCTCTCATCGATATTCCCATTATGGCAGAGCGGACTAAGGCCATGGTTAAGGACAGCCTGACTTGTTTTGTAGAGCGGGACCTAGATCTGGCGGAAGCTGTTAGACAGGCTGATGATCCCATTGATGACATGTACGCACAGCTTTTTGATGAGTTAATTGGTATTGTGCTCGAGGGAAGGAGCGATCAGGTTTCCCGTCAGGCCATTAACCTGCTGCTTGTTGCTAGATATTTGGAGCGAATTGCCGACCATGCAACCAATATCGCTGAACGGGTCATGTTCATGGTGACAGGTCAAAGGGTGGATCACCTTGATGCCGAGGCTGAGACTTCCCACCATGGCGAGATACTTGATACAACAGAACATCAATATCACTAGGGAAAAACGGCAATTCAGATTCGGGTGTGGACAACTGGACAAGCTAAGGGCAGCTGGATACTTGAGGCTGAAAACCTCTTGTTAACCTGCTGCCTTGGTGTCTTATGATGCTGGTTGGAAAGGAGAGTGCGCCGCTTTTCTGCGGCGATTGCCTATGTTTGAAAAACGCCTAGCTTTGATCCGTACATTTGGATGCCAGATGAACGAACGGGATACAGAGACCATCAGGGGGCTGCTCCGGCAGGAGGGTTACAGCTTTACAGACAGCCCTGAGGATGCCGATCTCATCTTATACAATACCTGCTGCGTCAGGGAAAATCCAGAGAGAAAGGTCTATGGACAGGTAGGTCAGCTGCAGGAGCTCAAGGCCAAGAAGCCTGGGCTGATCATCGGAATCTGCGGCTGCATGCCCCAGCAAGAAGAGGAACTGCCGGTGATGCTGGAGCGTCTGCCCCATGTAGATCTGTTTTTTGGCACCCATAATATTCATCGCCTGCCGGAGCTTTTGCATAGGATAAACGCAACCGGTGAAAGGGTAGTCGAGATTCTAGATGACGGCGGTGAGCCGGTCGAAGGTCTCCCGGCACTTCGGGATAACGATTTCAAAGCTTTTGTTACAATCATGCACGGATGCAATAACTTCTGTTCTTACTGCATTGTACCCTATGTCCGGGGTAGGGAGCGCAGCCGTACCCCAGAGGCAATCTTGGATGAGATCCGGAACCTGGCCGATGCAGGCGTCAAAGAGGTCACCCTGTTGGGTCAGAATGTGAACTCCTATGGAAAGGATCTGCAGTCAGACACCGACTTTGCCGATCTTCTGGAGATGGTTAACGAGGTGCCTGGTATCCAGCGGATTCGCTTTACCACATCCCATCCTAAGGATATCAGCGACAAATTGATCCAGCAGCTAGGCAGCCTGGATAAAGTCTGCGAGCATCTTCACCTTCCGGTTCAGGCGGGAAGCAATAATGTGCTGCGGCGCATGAACAGAAAGTATACCCGGGAATATTATTTGGAAATAGTAGAGAAAGTACGGCAAGCAGTGCCGGGGATCAGCTTGACTACTGACATTATGGTAGGTTTTCCCGGTGAATCCGATGCCGATTTTGCAGACACCCTCTCCTTGGTTGAGGAAGTAGGATTTGATTCGGCTTTCACCTTTATCTATTCCCTCCGAAAGGGAACACCGGCAACAGAGATGGCGGATCAGGTGCCGGAGGAGGTTAAGAAAGAGCGAATTTACCAGCTGATAGATCTCCAGAACAAGATCAGTCTGAAGCGCAATCAGGCGCTGGTGGGAAGCGAAGTAGAAGTCTTGGTAGAAGGTGCAAGCAAGAGCGATTCCCATATGCTGACAGGCAAAACCAGGACAGCCAAGACCGTACTGTTTCCCGGCAGTCAGGACCTGATCGGGGAGTTGGTTAAGGTGAAGATCGTTGAAGCCCAGACCTGGAGCCTGGTGGGTGAGCTAATCTAAAAGGTCTTGGGTAGGGAGGCTCAGTCTATGGAGAAACACTGCGGGACAAAGGATGCAGCGAGCTGCGTAGTCCCGACTGGGACATTACTGGAGGTAGGTAATCGAGAAATCTGGCAGATGGAGCTTGTAAGCCGAGATCGGGTCACCTGCGGGCGCATAGTCCGCCAGCTTGTCGAAGCTGAGATGTACACCATCCGCTACCTGATCGTCTATGACATGACAACCGATCGCCACGTGCCGGTACCGGCCAATGCAGTCACGGAGATTACCAGCGAAGCAGTTTTCTGCAGCATTGACGCCATAAAATTCCTGTCCCTCCCTAAGCTGACCCTGCCCTTGGACCGGGCACAGGAGGAAGAGATTTACGGGATCATCGAGCAGACCCCTTACTGGATTGAGGAGGCCGCCTTTATCCACACTGGCCCGGAGCCCGGTATTTCCGAATAAAAGGAGACACAGTCCTTATCCCGAGGAAATATTCTTCTTGAGCAGAAGGTGTTCCACTCCATAATTGTGCGGGTCGCTTTGGCAGCTATGTCTGCCGGGAGCAGAACCTATGCAAGAAAGGTCTCCGCCATATAAACCGGCCTTGGGGCATTTAGTCTCAAGGCATTTTCTCTGCTTTAAGCCCCTTCGACGGGGCAGGAGCCGTCAGAGCGGTTAGAGAAGGAATATTTGGAGGAGGGGGACCGACTACAATGGAGAATCTTACACCGATGCTCAGGCAGTACTACTCTATTAAGCAGCAGCATCAGGATGCGCTGCTCCTTTTTCGCTTGGGAGACTTTTATGAAATGTTCGGTGCCGATGCAGAGATCGGTTCCCGGGTTCTAGATATTGCCTTAACCAGTCGGGAAATGGGGAAAGGAAAAGAGCTGCCCATGTGCGGCGTGCCTTATCACGCTGTCGAAGGGTACCTAGCAGCCCTTGTGCGGGCCGGTTACAAGGTAGCCATCTGTGAACAGGTAGAAGACCCTAAAACGGCCAAAGGTGTAGTCAAGCGGGAAGTGGTCAGGGTAGTTACACCGGGAACCGTCATTGAGCCCCAGCTCCTAGATGATAAGGCCAACAACTATTTGACAGCTGTCTGCCGCCACCAGAGACATTATGGGTTAGCGGTGGTGGATGTTTCTACCGGCTACTTTGCCTTGACAGAAATAGGGAGTCCAGAGGCAGAGGATAAGCTCTGGAACGAATTGGAACGCCTAGCTCCGGCAGAATGCCTCCTGGATCCTTCTTTAGATACAGACCCCAACTGGAAAGCAGAGGCAGCTAGACGGCTAGACTGCACGCTATCTCCATATGAAGAGCGAGGCTGGCGATATGCCTATGCCAGTGAAGTCCTGCTGCAGCATTTCGGGATCAAATCCCTCAGCTCCTTTGGCCTACACGATGCTGCGACTGCCGTTCGAGCCGGAGGCGCCCTGCTGTCTTACCTCAATGATACCCAAAGGCGGGTACTCAGCCATATTACCACAGTCAACGTTTACTCGGTGGAAAGCTACATGCTGATGGAAACCGCTACCCGCCGCAACCTAGAGCTGACTCAAACACTGCGGGATGGTGAATACAAAGGTTCTTTGCTTTGGCTCTTGGATGAAACCGTTACCGCCATGGGGGGCAGGCTGCTCCGGCAGTGGGTGCTGCAGCCGAGGTTGGACAAGCAGGAGATTACGGAGCGGCTGGATGCAGTTGAAGAGTTGGTCAAAGATACCCCCATACGCACCAGGCTGAGGGAGCAGCTGACAGGGATTTACGATCTGGAGAGACTGGTGGGACGGATAACCTACGGCAGTGCTAATCCCCGGGACTTGGTAGCTTTGGGTAAGTCCCTGCAGCAAATCCCTAATCTTAATCAAACACTAGCTGCAGTTAAGGCGGAGAGGCTAAAGAAGCTGGCCCAAGGCCTTGACCCACTGCCGGAGCTTACGGAACTTTTGCAGATGAGTTTGGTTGACTCGCCTCCCGCGACAGTACGGGATGGCGGCCTCATCCGTCAGGGATACTGCCAGGAACTAGATCGGCTTCGGACCGCAGCCCGGGAAGGTAAGGATTGGATAGCGGCTTTGGAAGCGACTGAACGGGAAAAGACCGGAATTAAAAGCTTGAAGGTCGGTTTCAACAAGGTATTCGGCTATTACATTGAAGTGACCAAGGCTAACCTTGCCAATGTCCCCGACTATTACCAGCGGAAGCAGACCCTGGCTAATGCCGAGCGGTATATTACACCGGAACTGAAGGAAAAGGAAAATCTGATCTTGGGTGCTGAGGAAAGGGCTATTCAGCTTGAATATGAGCTCTTTCTCGAAATCCGCGATCAGGTAAACGCGGCTGCCCCGCGGCTTTTGCGTCTGGCAGGTGCCCTGAGTCAGCTTGATGCTCTAGCGGCCCTTGGAGAGGTAGCTGTGCGGCGCCGCTACTGCCGGCCGGAAATCCGGGAAGATAAGACCATCGACATTAAAGCAGGACGGCACCCGGTGGTGGAGGCCATGCTTCCCCAAGGCCAGTTTGTTCCCAATGATGTCTATTTAGATGATGAAACAGCCCAGCTGCTGATCCTAACCGGTCCCAATATGGCCGGAAAAAGTACTTATTTGCGGATGGTAGCCCTGATCACCCTGATGGCTCAGATGGGATCTTTTGTGCCGGCTGATGAGGCCCAAATCGGCCTGGTTGACCGGATCTTTACCAGGGTGGGAGCAGCCGATGATCTCGGCACTGGACAGAGCACCTTTATGGTGGAAATGAGTGAAGTGAACATAGCTCTCAGTCAAGCCACATCCCGTTCCCTGATTATTATCGATGAGTTGGGGAGAGGAACTTCGACCTATGACGGCATGGCCCTCGCCCAGGCTATTGCAGAGTATATCCACGATATTACCAGGGCCAGGACAATTTTTTCTACCCATTACCACGAGCTGGCGAAACTAGCTTTAGCTAGACCCAGGATCAAGAATCTGAGAATGGAAGTCTGGGAGGATGGAAAGGAAGTAGTCTTCCTCTACAAGGTAGCCGAGGGAGCAGCGGACCGCAGTTACGGGATTCATGTTGCCCGCTTGGCAGGACTTCCCAAAGGGGTTTTAGAAAGGGCAAAGTCAGTTCTAAAGGATCTGGAGCCGGAACAGCCTTATCAACAGCTGAGACTGGATGGATTTTTCTTAACCGGAGCAGACCAGGAAGACCAAGGAGCCGATAACAGGAAGGAAACGGCAGGAAGTCAGGCTCTAGACAGCTTATCCGACTTGGAGCTGCAAAGTGAGCTAGCAGCATCCCGGGAAAATTCAGAGGAGGCTCCGAAGGTTCAGATCCTGCGGGAAATCGAGACAGCGGAACTAGCCCACATGACG
>JAAYGR010000188.1 GCA_012727675.1 Bacillota bacterium | reverse complement strand
CATCTTGCATCAATACTATGAAATGACTTGACTGAGGTTTACTAGGAGCCGTGTACGAGGCCCGTACGCACGGTTCTGTGAGAGGGACAGCGCTAGAACTGATCAGCTAGCGCTGCCCTACTCGATTCTATCTTCTGGTCATCATCTTTGGCTGGGTTTGCTCAACAAGCCCAACACCTTCAAAGATTCGCTGCCCTCAACCAAGAAAGTCTAACACCCTGAAAAAGAGAATTTTCTAGGGTCAAACCCGCTGGTATATACAGTATGAAACCCGCTTGAGGTCTGCCATCTCAGGTTCCAAGAGATTTTCGGCATTTCCCACCACGAAATAGCCCCCTGAAACCAGGGAATCGCTGAACTGCTTGGTCAGCCGGATCTGGGCCTCCTGGGTGAAATAGATGAAGACATTGCGGCAGAGAATTAGGTGGAAACCGGTCTCAAAGGGGTCCTCCAAGAGATTTTGCCTCCTAAATCGAACCCGGTCCTTAATGGTCTCACTTAAGCGCCACATACGACCTTCATGGGAAAAGTACTTCTTTTTGTACTTGTCCGGGAGGCTGTTCAGCAGATTCTCCGAGTACACAGCTTCCCTTGCCTGCTCAAGGGCTCCCACATCAAAATCTGTCCCCAAAAGTGTATGCTTTACACCAGGGGTCAACTCCTCAAGCAGCATAGCAACAGTGTAAATCTCAGGCCCTGTGGAGCTACCGGCACTCCACACCCGCAGCCGCCGAAACCGCCGCACCAGATCCGGCAAGACCTTATCCTCTATCTCCTTGAAGACACTTACATCCCGGTAGAACTGGGATGTATTGATGGTCAAATATCCAGTAAACCTCTCCCGCTCCTCCGGATCTGCCTGAAGCACCTTAACATACTCATCGTAACTGGCAACCCCAACCCTCTGCAGCCATTGGTTGATCCGCCGCTGCATCTGCTGTTGTTTGTAATAATTGAGATCAAGACCAATGGTACCCTTCAGCTTTCGTTTAAAGGCTTCGTAATCAGCGGCCACTGGCCTCCCCCCCTCCCCGCCCTCTCTCCATCAAAGTGGTCACTGCCCGTACCGCCGCATCACCGATGCGGTCCAGCGGCAGGATGTAATCGGCATTGCCGTTTTCTACCACGGCCCGGGGCATGCTGTAAATCACTGAAGTAGCCTCATCCTGGACGATGGTCACTCCCCCCGCGGCCTTGATCTTGGCCATTCCCGCTGCTCCATCCTTGCCCATTCCGGTCAAGATCACACCTACCACGTGGCCGGCATAGGCCTGGGGCAGACTGAGGAAAGTCACATCGATGGAGGGCCTCACGTAATTAACCGGCGGTGTCTGCTCCAGGCGAATAACACCCCCGGCTCCTATCACCATGTGGTAATCCCCCGGGGCGACATAGGCAACTCCTGCCCTGATCCGCTCTCCTTCTTCCGCTTCCTTTACCGTGATGCTGCTCAGCTGATCCAGGCGCTCTGCCATTGAACGGGTAAATCCAGCGGGCATATGCTGGACCACTAGGACCGCTGCAGACAAATCCTTGGGAAACTGACGAAGCACCGCTTCCAGTGCCCGGGGACCACCGGTGGAGGCCCCGATGGCAACAATAGTCTTGGGGGCGGTGGTGTCCACCGGTTGGGGAAGGACCGCCCGTTTCTGTACCGGCGGTATACTGATGGTCTTAACCGGCTGGGGCCTAGCCCTGACCGGCTGAACCTTGGCCAAGGCAGCAGCCTTGAGCTTGCTGAGGAGTTCACCTTTAATCTTTTCAATATCCAAGGAAATTGCCCCAGAAGGCTTAGGGATAAAATCCACTGCTCCCAGGGCCAGTGCTTCCAGAGTCGCCTTAGCACCGGACTGGGTAACACTGCTCAGCATCACCACCGGTACCGGGTGGCTGGCCATGATGTCCCGTAATGTCTCAAGGCCGTCCTTGCGGGGCATTTCTACATCGAGGGTGACAACGTCCGGCTGCAGCTGTGCCACCTTCTGCAAAGCATCGAGGCCGTCCCGTGCGGTGCCCGCTACTTCGAAAGAAGGATCCTGGGAGATCATGTCCGAGATAACCTTGCGCATAAAAGCTGAATCGTCTACTACCAGCACCCTGGTTTTGGCCATTCACCTCACCTCACTCAAAAGGTCGCCGGTGGATACTTATCCTTTTCTCCTTCCTGCAAAACCGGCAGTCACCTTATCTAGAGGCTTCCATTCTAGATTTCTTTGGGCTCAGATCCGATGCTTTGTACCATGACTTTCCCGCTCTCCACGTACAGGATCATCTTGCGCCCGATACTCCCTCCTACATCCTCACCCCGCAGCGGCAGCTTGTGCGCTGCCAGATATTCTTTCACAGCAGCAACATTCTGCATCCCCACATTCAGGGAGGCCTGACTCAATTTGGGAAAGAGGTTGGCACCTCCGGCAATTTTAGCAATAAGTAAATTCCTTCGACCCCCTGCCCGCACAACGGCTTCCAGCAGCGCCGGAATGGCAGTATCTGCAAATTTTCCAGGCTGCTCATTGCTCCTGCCGTCTTTGCTGGCGGCCAGGAATACATGGGCCATGCCCCCTACCTTGTTCTCCCGGTCGTAAAGGGCAACTCCCACGCAGGAACCTAAGCCGACGGTGATCAGCACATCATCACCTGCAGCCACCTTTATCTCACCCATATTGACAAAAATCTCTGCCATTACTATCTATCCGTCTCCAACAGTATTTTGAAAATCCGGTCAAATCCGATCTTACCGGGGATCAACAGGATGTGACCTTCGATTTGTTTTCCCTCCGAGGCAAAGTCAGTTTTAAGGACCGTGATATAATCATCAAAGATTTCGGCGCCGGCCAGGATTGAACTCCAGATGGCACCGGCCATGTCAATGGCCAGCCCCGGCACAGACGGCCTGAGGACAAGGTTGGTCATTTCTGACAGGGCATTGAGGTAAGAGGTGACCACTATATTCCCCACCTCTTCCAAGACAGAGCAGCCCATCTCGTCAAACTCCACCGATTCTACTCCCAGGATAGACTGAACCAGCTCCTGGGCACTGTGGATTGGCATCATAAAAGCCACGTGGCCATCAACATCACCGGAAACGAGAATATAAATGCCGGCAACCAGCGCCTCCGGCCCCCCAATAAGAGTTGTGGTCTCCGGCAGGCTTAGAATCGCAACCTCGGGGACCACCATCTCCAGTTTCCGATCCTGGAGCATGATCGACAGCGCCGATGTGGCGTTACCTGCCCCGATGTTGCCCAGCTCCCGGAGCAGATCCAGCTGCATCGGCGTCAATTTTTCCTTGCTCATAATTTCTTGGCCTCCATCTCCCTAGCCCGAAACCTTGCGCAATGCTTCAATGATTCTCTCAGGCTGGAAGGGTTTGACGAGAAAATCCTTGGCACCCGCGTTCAGGGCCTCAATAACCATGGGCTTCTGACCCATGGCGCTGCACACAATCACCTTGGCATTGGGGTCAATCTCCAGGATTTTCCTGATCGCGGTGATTCCATCCATCTTAGGCATGGTAATATCCATCGTCACTACGTCAGGCCGCAGCTCAGTATAAAGGGCAACCGCTTCTTCGCCATCCGCGGCTTCGCCTACCACCTCAAATCCGCTTTTTTCCAAGACATTCCTGAGGGTCATCCGCATGAATGCAGTATCGTCAGTTACCAGGACTCGCTTACCCATTGTTCTCCCTCCGTGTCATCCCGTATCATCCTTCATCTTCTCCCTGCCTGGACCTACTTGGACTCGGCAGTAAGGTCATTGAGTACAGCTGCAACATCTAGGATCAGCGCGACGGTACCATCACCCAGCACTGTGGCACCTGCCAACCCCTTTACATCTCCTAAGATAGGACTGAGGCGCTTGATGACAACCTCCTGCTGGCCCAACAGCTCATCCACCATCAGGCCGGCCTTCATGGCTCCCGCCTCTACCACAATCACCGGCATCCCGCCTTCATGGGTGATGGCGCCAAAGCCCAAGAGCCGGGTCAAGTCCAAGATGGGAAGGACTTCGTTCCTCAGGGTAATAACCCGCTCACCGTGGATGGTCTTGACTGACTCCGGCACCACCCGCAGGTTTTCCCGCACCGATTGGATAGGAATAGCCAGTATCACCGAACCGGTTCTGACCAACAGCGCCTGAATGATGGCTAAGGTAAGGGGCAGCCTGAGGCTGACTGTAGTTCCCTGGCCCAAGGTACTTCTCACCTCAACGGATCCGTTCATGGCCTCTAGAATAGCCTTTACGGCATCCATGCCGACTCCCCGTCCCGATACATCGGTGATCTCCTCATTGGTGCTGAAGCCGGGCTCGAAGATCAAGCCCTGGGCCTCCTGGGGTGTCATCTTCGCAGCCTGTTCTGATGTAATCAGGCCCATGGCCACGGCCTTGGCCTTCACCTTTTCACTATCAATGCCCCGGCCGTCATCGGCCACCTCAATAACTACATGGCTGCCTTCATGTCTGGCCTCTAGGCGGATCAGCCCCTCTGGAGGCTTACCTGCTTGAATCCGCTCCTCCTTGGTCTCCAAACCGTGGTCAACGGCGTTGCGGATTAGATGTACTAAAGGATCGCCAATCTGGTTGGTCAAGGACCGATCAAGTTCCGTTTCCTCCCCTATTATCTGGAGCTGGACCTCTTTACCGGCTTGTTTGGCTAGGTCCCTCACCATGCGGGGGAAACGGTCAAAAACGTGTTTAACCGGCACCATTCTCAGCTTCATTGCCGCATACTGCAGTTCAGTAGTCACCCTGTCCATCTGGGCAATAACCGCCCGGGAGTGGCCGTCCTCCAGCTGCTTGGCTAGTTCCATTACCTGGGTGCGGCTGATGACCAGCTCACCTACTAGATTATTCAACTGGTCAAGGCGTTCGGTTTCTACCCGAACGTATTTCTCAACAATACGGCTCCGCCCATTCCCTGCCCGGCGGGCAACAGGATCGGTCTTTTCCTTTGCCCTGGCAGCAGCCTTTGGCTGCTCTTCTGATATGGAAGCGGCTTCCTTGGCGTCAACTTCGGTGACGATGACCTTCACGATCTCCGGTACATTTAAGACTGTATCCTGCACTTCTGAAACTGATTGGTGGCTAAACAAAAGGACTGCAAACCGGTCATCAAACCGTTCTTCATCTATATCCTGGGCAGGAGGCTGGGACTTGACTATAGTCCCCAGTTTTTCCATGGCCTGGAAGACTGTATAGGCCCGGACAGATTTCATCAGAACATTATCCCGCATGATGACAGTTACCCAATAGGCCTTATATCCTTGGGCAACTGCTTCCTTCAGAAGTTCCCGATCATACTCATTGAGGGAAAGCTTAATCTCTTCACCGGTCGGGCGGCTGCGGACCGGATAGCCCTCATTGGTATCTAGAGCTTCGGCTTCCTCCAGCTCTTCACCATCGCCTGCCAAGATCTGGCTCAGCCTTTCCTTCATTGCCGTGGTATCGGTCTGCACTGTGTCAAAGCTGATTACCTCTTCCAAAATCAGCTCCAGCACATCAACTGAATCAAAGAGGGTGTTGATCAGCTCCTGGGAGGCGGCAATTTCATCATTGCGCAGCGCATCAAGGAGATTCTCCATATGGTGGGTAAAATCAGCCAGTTGAGTATACCCCATGGTGCCCGCCATGCCCTTGAGGGAATGGGCTGCTCGGAACATCTCGGCAACCAGCTCCTGATCATCAGGAGTCTGCTCAAACTGCAGGAGATTCTCATTCAATGATTGGATGTGTTCCCGGGCTTCGGCTGCAAATACATCCTTGTACTCGGAAAAGTCCATCTGATTATTCCTCCTCAAAAGCCCTGCCCCACCAATTGACCGTTTACCGGATGGTGGAAATCCGCTCCCTGGGTGTCGCGATTTCAGTAATCCTCACCCCGAACTGCTCACCGACAACCACAACCTCACCTTTGGCTACCAGAACATCATTGGCATAAACTTCGATGGGTTCCCCATCCATGGTGTCTAGTTCAACGATGGAGCCCGGGCCCAGGCGCAATATTGATTCGATTGGCAGGCGGCTCCTACCCAAAATGGCCCTAACCTTCACCGGAATGTTGCGGATCAGTTCAATATTCAAATTCCCAAGCTCCCCGTAGCTGTGGAGTTGGGCCGCTGCTTCATCCCCTGGAGAGCGCCAGGGAGGCGGTTGTACCCCGCTGCCCGCGGCACTGCTTAGGTCCAAAGACCACTGCGCGGCAGCAACTTCCTCCTGACCACCGTAGGCATCCGGCAGAGTCTCACCTAGATGACTATCCGCATCCCCTGGATCCATCAGGCGCATCACTGCATCTCGGGCAAACTCCACATCCACAAGCTGCAGCATTTCACTATCCAAGACTCCTTCGACTTCCAGGCGGAAGGATACCACCACCACCGGATCATCTAGAGACCACTCATCACCGATTTCCCCTAGATCCATCTGTTCCAGCTCCGGTGGGCTGATCTGAATCCTAGTCCTGAACATGTCCGACATGGCGGTAGCCGATGACCCCATCATCTGATTCATCGCTTCACTGACTGCACTCATGTGCAGTTCTGTGAGTTCCTCCGGCGGACTAGAACCATCTTCTCCCATCATGAGGCTGGTTAAGATTGCCGCATCGGTTTCCTTGATGACCAGTACATTGCTGCCCTCCAGCCCTTCGGTATACCACACTGTGACCACTAGACAGGGAATAGGATATCTTTGCCTGACCTCCCGAAAAGTGCTTACGGTAACACTGGGAACAGTGATGGATACCTTCCGGTTCAAGATGTTGGAAAGGGCCGTAGCCGCGGCCCCCATGGAGATATTGCCGACTTCTGCTAAGGCGTCCTTTTCAAATTCATCCAGTAGGTCGAGTTCTCCATCGAGGGCAGCATCCACAGCTGCGTCTTGTTCTCTATTGTCGGCATCGTCGTCTCCGCCGGTTTCTACATCCTCGCCGGCTGCCCTGAGCAGGGCATCGATTTCCTCTTGGCTTAAGAAATCATCATTCATTGGCCTCTTTCCTTTCCGTTGGCCGCAGGGCGGTAATCACAATTCCCAATTTCTCACCTAACCTCCCAGGTGAGGCTAGAAACTTGGTTGTATCACCGATCTTAACCTCTAGATTCTCGTAGCGTCTGCGGTTCAAGGTGACTACATCACCAACCTGCAGACTCAAAAGATCAGCAACTGTAACAGTATTGGACCCCAATTCCACAGTGAGGGTGATAGGTGTTTGCTGAACCCTGGATTTCAGCATCTCTATATCCTCAGGATCCGCCCGGCGCCGCAGGGAATCGAAGAGCCGGAAAGACGTCAGCTGCTTCAGCACAGGCTCCAGGGCCGAATAGGAAATACAGATGTTGATAAGATCCCGGGTATTGCCCACCGCTAAATTCATAGAGATTAGCACCACAGTCTCCCGCTCTGTCATCAGCTGCAGGAACTGGGGGTTGCTTTCAATGGATTCCAGGGTAACCCGCATGTCAACAATCTCTGACCAGGCATTTTCGAAACTGGCTGTCATATCCTCAAACAACTGGGAAGTCAATACCGCCAGTTCAATATCGGTCAGCTCCCGGCTACGCCCCAAGGAAATCCCCGGCCCGCCGCACAGGCGATCATACAAAAGGAATGAAATATCAGGGCTCAGCTGCATCAAAATGCTTCCATCTAGAGGCTGCATGGAACAAAGAATGATCACTGAAGGGTTAGGCACTGAACGGATAAACTCCCCGAAGGTCAGCTGTTCGATGGAAGCCACGTTCAGTTCCACCCGGGTGCGGAGCTTTGCAGAAATCATACCGGAAAGCTCCCGGGCAAACTGTTCATGGATCCTCTGCAGTGCCCGGACCCGCTCCTTGGAGAACCGATGGGGGCGCTTGAAGTCATAAGTGACAACATCGGGCTCCACCTCTTCCTCCTGGATCGCGCCGGTGGCCTGCCTGATCAGTTCATCAATCTCCTGTTGGCTGAGAATCTCGTCCACAATACTTCACCCTTGCCCTTCAAAGGAGTATCCCGCTTCTACCCAAGCTGCTTCTCCATCCTGAACTAACAGTACCGCTGCCTTCTGTCAGTCTGTTAGCCTGACTCGATTATTCCTCGCCGGCTGCGGCCACCAAATCCTCCTGCAAAAGCTCAGTCTTGAGCTCAATCTTCTCGGCAGTTGTCAGGATCTTTTCTACATCCAGAAGAATCAACAGCCTTTCCCCAACCTTCCCGATTCCCTGGATATACTCTGCCTTCAGTCCCGCCACCGTCCGGGGAGGTGGTTCAATATCAGCACCGGAAATCCGCAAAACCTCAGTAACATCATCTACAACCAGTCCTACCCTGTTCTCGCTGATGTCCACGATAATAATCCGGGAATCGTCGGTCATGGCCGTTGCCTCCAGGCCAAACCGCTTCTTTAGGTCAATAATCGGGATGACCTCTCCCCGCAGGTTGGTTACACCCTCGACAAACTCTGCGACATTGGGAAGTTTGGTGATTTCCCGGGGTTTGACAATTTCCCGCACCTTGGTGATCTCTATCCCGAATTCTTCGCCATAGAGACGAAAAACGACCAACTGTCGTTCATCATCGACTGTCCGCCTTACTTCCTCCATGTTCTCACCTCTCGTCAAGTGGTACCAGCCTACAGACATCAATAAAAGCCTACACTCGGCAAAGAAAATAAGGGCTTTCCTTGCAGGTTCGGCAAAAAACCAGCTCTATCCTGCCAAATATCGCCAAATTCTTGAATGTCCCTAGAACCGCACTCCAAAACTGACCCGGTGGGCACCTCCTGACTCGCGGCCAGTCCATGTGTAATCCAACTGGATATGCCCAAGACCCAAGCCTGCGCCGGCGGTGATGCTGTCTTCTGCATAGCCGCCCCGGAGCTGCAAATACCCTCCAATACTGTATTCGGCACCAACACCCCAGTCCTTGAACCTAGAGTCAGTCCGCCCGCTGACCAGAAGCTTTCCATCGAGTAGGGAGAGGGTTGCTCCCCCTAGAACCTGGGTCGGCAGCTCCTCTACACGGCCGGTTGACCAGTTCATCTCACCGATTACATCTCTAGCCAAAAACCCGATGCTCAAAACATCGTTGACCTGCTGCCGCAGGCCTCCCTCAAGGGAGTACCCCCGGCACTGGGAGTCATCGAGCTCGCCAAATATCCCCTTAACTGTCAGACCTGCACTGCACCCCCTGGCAATCTCCATCCCCGTGCCTATGTAGGCAACAGCCTGCACGTAATCAAAGCTGCCTATGGGCTGCTCAGAATCTTCCGTTGTCCTAGGAATGCCGCCACTGTGTAACAGGAGAAGTCCAGCCCCTAGACTACCCCGATCGGTGATGGGTAGTGCGGCTGCAGCAAAACTCAGATCCGTAGCTTCGCCCAATGTCGAATGGCTGATGGACAGTTCCGGCCGAACCACATATGCCAGGGCTGCTGGATTGTAGTACAGTCCCTCAACCCCTCTGGCCGCGGCAACTCCGGCATTGCCCATGCCCCAAACCCGGGCGGTGGTACCAAACCTGAGGATCGGCAGTGGGTCTCCACCGCTTTCATCCTCTGCAGCAGCTGCTGCCCCGCATACGAGAAGGACTAGGACCATACAAATACCAACTAACCATCCGACTGACCGTCTTTGTGCCCAACTGTCCACTCTTCGACCACCCTTTCCCAAAGTCTGCCATCATCCAGGCTTCCAGCAGATGTCATATGTGTAGATTTTTGCCATCTACTAGAAAGCGTCATGTGGCAAATTCGACATCCACCGACACCATCCTGCTAAAGGCCCTTTGTTCTTGTCCTTCGGCCCTGTTAGAATAGTTGTAGGAAAGATAAGGATGAAGAACTATTTTATGCCTCAGAAGAAAATTATATATGCTCAAAGCTGGTACTTGGTCTTGCTTCTCAGCCTGATAGCCTTCTGCTGCCTTTGCAGCGGCCTTTGGGAGGCACAAGCTGCCGCCGGGAAAGAACTAGAATTCCCTGCCGAGACAGCGGATTCTGTAGAGCCGCCAGGGAACCTAGATGGCCCAGAAAGCCCTCTCGGCGCCTTGGAGCCTGCCCAAGGCCTCAGCCTGCATGGTGCAAAGGTCCTAGAACTGCAGTATGTGAGTATCAGTGGCGATCTGCCGGATCCGGCCGCCGGGCCCCTGCCGGGCTTTACTTTAAGTCAAAGGCTTGAGGCGGAAGTTGAGTACCTTTGGCCTGGAATTTGGGTTCGGGGAAGGTTTGATGACAATCCCCTATTTCCCCAGTACATGCTCCAGGTAGACACCGCCAATGCCTCCATCAAGCTGGGGGAGGTTGAAACTAGGCTGCTATCACCTCCCTTGTCTTCCGTCAGCTTGTCCTTAACCGGCGTCCAAGGAGCACTGGCTTGGAAGGATGCTGCCTTCTTTCTGGCAGCGGGGCATCCCCAGGCAGCTGCAAGAACCGAGACCTTCCGTCTCCATCCCACCATTAGGGTGTATCAGACAGCCAAGGCGCCGCTAATCCCCGATACAGAGTTCCTCCAGCTGGAGGGTCGAAAGCTCAAGGCCGGAGTCGATTATCTCATTGACTATAGTACAGGAACTATCAGGCTCCTAGGTCTTTGGCCGGAGGCTGCCAAACTTACAGTTTCTTATCAGGTGCTGGACAGCACCCCGGGGAAAAAGCCCTTGGTACAGGGTTTTAGAACAGAGCACGGCGGAACAGCGGGCCGATTTGGATTTACCCATCTCACCCGGCGTGAAACCGACCCTCAGTTATCCTCAGGAGGTTTGTCGTCCTGGTCAGATGACAGCGAAGCTTCATACACCGCTTACCAAACCTGGTCGGCCCTATCCTTTGAAAAGCCCACTAAGGGTCCTGGACCCCACTGGGCAGCAGAGATTTGGCACCGGGCTTCCCAGCCCCTTTTGGCCGAGGACCGCACCGTAGAAGATATGGAAAGCCACACCATTAGGCGACCGCTTTTTGCGGGGCTTCATCTCGCCCAAAGCTGGTCTCAGCCCCGGGGAACCGGCGGCAGCCTGGAGCTGGGAAACGTCAGCGGCTGGCTCCCCATGGAGGGCATTACCCGATCTGCCCTAAAGCTGGATTTTGTCCTGGAAGGCAGCGGTGCCTGGATTGAAACAAGGCTCGCGGAGCCCTCATCGGTGAAACTGGATAACGAAACCGACATCATTCTCACCCTGGGCATGCCCCAGCCCCTTTCGGGGATAAAGCTTGAGATCCGCTTGCTTTCTGGCGCCAGCGGTTTTTTCAGACAATCCCTCTCCCTAGGAAGCTTAGTAGGTTGGCAGGATGTGCTCCTTCCCGGTACCCAATGGGAGAAAAATGGACTTCCGGCCTGGGAGCGAATCACCGGAGTTGAGCTTCGGCTTACCAGCCTGCTTCCCGGCGAAGCAGGCGGTCAGGTCATTCTTTGCGCCCTAGATGCTGCAGCAGCCAGTCAGGCAACCACCCGCTGGCAGCCTCTAACCTTCCAGGGAATCACAGTTGAAGTGGAGGACCTGCCCCTTCCATCTGCTCCTTGGTCACCTCCGCCAAACAATACCGCCTTGGCGGTGAAAGTCAAGTCAAACGGTTTTGATGCTGGACTACCCCAAGTCTTGGGATACCTGCCCCGGTCCTTTTCTCCGGGAAATGCTGAATACTTGGCCTTTTGGGCCCATGCACCCTTATCCGGCGTGGAGCTTGCCGTCTGGCTCCTAGACCATGGACAAAACCCAGCCAGTCCCGTCATGATCAAGCTCTCCCCCGGTTGGGATAAGTACCGGCTGGACTTAAGTCAGCCTGCGGCCCAGCTTGGGGGTAGGGAGATCGCCGGTATAGCCTTGGCGGTAATCCCGCCGGCGGGATCTGATTCCGTAACCATCATTCTAGATGAGTGGGAGCTGGAGGGAAGCAAATCTTTAGAAGGCTACATGGGACGTTTCGCCGTCTCCCAAGATGCCGGCAATATCCGGTGGCGCCTTACCGGAAGCAGCCACACGAAGGGGTTTCTCTGGGATGTCCCAGGTATGAGCGCCAGTATACCCCATCCCCATCATTTGGGGCTGGAGGCGGAGATTCAGCGTCCCGGCAATAAGCAGACGGCAATCTCCATCCAGCAGCTGGGAAGAGACCCGGGTGAAATAAGCCTTGAGCTTAAGACTGATGCCTGGGAAGGAGCTGTGTTTGAGGGACAATTATCTATCCCCAATGGTTCATCCAGCTACCTCCCGGGCTTCGGGGGCACGGCCCCCACCGGCCACCTTCGGCTGGAAAGTCGTTTGAACACCGGTTCCTTTGAGCTCACCGCCTGGCAGAAACCTGGGCTTGGTGCATTCCCGGAGCCGCAGGCAAGTCCCACCCGCCGCGGACTATCCCTTAAGGCAGAAAAGGAGCTTCCTGCCGGTGCCCTCCAGATAGGAGGCTGGCAGCTGGCAGAGGGTTCATCGGGGCAAACCATTTCAGGAGACTTTAGCTTTCTGCCTACCGCCGTCCTGCCCATGAGCACCGCCTTTTGGCTCCTTAGGTACCAGGAGGAGCCTGGGGCACCGGCGGAAACTGGTGGTTTCGGCAGGCTGGAGGCCAATTATCAAAGCCCTGAAGGTACTTTCCATATAACCGGCAGATGGGAGGAAACAGTTGGTCGGGAAAGACAGAGCCTCCTAGGGTTGGAACGGTACGGGGCAGCAAGCCCTCTGTCCACTCCTCTTGATTCTGAGAGCCAACTTTCCTGGGACGGCACTACAAGCCCCCGCCTTTGGCGGCAGGAAAGAGCCTTGGGCTGGCAGTGGCACCTTACCCAAGAGGTAGAGCTTGATGGCCATTGGCAGCAGGAGGCAGTAAAGCACATAGACGCTTCCCAAGGCTCCCTCACAGACAGCGGTTCTCTTTCCCTCAGCTGGCCTTTAAGCCTCCAGTGGCGAAGTCGGGGAGCAGTCAATTGGTCCCGGAGTGAAGATTTGATGGGCTCCGATTTATGGGGCTCCCTCGCTGTGGTGGAGTACTCCCTGGCCGGTGAAGGCACCTGGCTTGATCGCTGGTCGGGAGGGCTGGTACTAAGCCAGCGGCAGACTAAAGTGGAGGAGCTGGACATTTATCCAGGAGAGCACGGGAAAGTCCAAGGAGAGCGCTGGCTTCTTCAGGGACATACCCAATATGCCTATCGACCCGAAGGATCCATCGGCCTTGGGATGACTCTAGCCCGCCTAAGTGACATAAATAGCTCAACTGAAGGCCAGGACAGCCACCATCCGGAAGTCTCCCCTGCTGGATCCCCGGCAGAGAGCCTAGGAAGCCTCGATCCCTTAGGCAGCCAAGCTTACAGCTGGTTAGATGACATGGATTATATAGTCTTCGGCAGCTATGGAGAATTTCACGCCTTCCCGGCGGTTGGGGAAGGTGCCGGCACCTATCTAGATGGGCAGGTTCGCTGGATGCTGGCAGATGATGGAGTCTATCGACTGGACCTGGGTGCCTGCACCTATATACCTGCCCGCTTGGCAGCTTTCAGAGCTCCCGAAATGACCTACTACACCCGGGCAGCCTGGGAAAAAAACTGGGGAGCCCTTGGCACCAGCAGCCTTCATGTGGCAGCTGCTGCAGGCTCCCGACCAGTATTGTCATTAGGTTTAGGTTGGAGGAAACCGGCAGCTTTTGGCGAATCCGGGCTTTTCTGGCAAGCCTCTATCCGCCACGTACGGCAGGATGATTACCATTTCACCGGTACCCGCTTAGGCCTAGAATACAGATTCTAGCGCAGCTTCCTGGCCAAATCCTCAATAGCCTCTAGGTCAGGCAGAATCCCAATTTCTACCCTAAAGCGCCTAGCCTCCCCTGGAGCTAGGAACTGGAG
This sequence comes from Bacillota bacterium, assembly GCA_012727675.1. Lineage (GTDB taxonomy): Bacteria > Bacillota > Limnochordia > DTU087 > DTU087 > DTU087. The sequence goes on along the minus strand of JAAYGR010000188.1, from coordinate 2,922 downwards.
AGTGCCCCGCTCCCGCTCCCTAGCCCTGCCCTCTACCAAGGCATTGGCAGGTTCGAGACCCACTACATATGTGCGCTCACCCATCATTTTCCACTCTACTAAGTAAGGCAGCTGCTCTTTCTTATAGCGTACATACACTCCCAGTCCCTGCCCGTTGTTGTGACGGCGGTTTACCACCGCTGCAGTCACATATCCATAGGCATCGGCTTCTGGATAATGCCAATAAACCTTCTCCCGGTAGCCTGCCTGGGGAGCGTGGAAATTGGCGAACAGCTCCTTGCCATCTTCGGCATCGGCATCCCTGGGAACTACATCTCCAGGAGGCTTGAGGAGCTCTGCCCCGTCGGCTACCACCGGAAAGCCCAAATTAACATGATAAAGCAGCATGAAAGGACTGGGATCGGAACCTTCGTTTTCTACTACATCATCGATCCATACCCTGTTCTCGCCCAGCCGGGTTGAAATCCGCCGGGTTAGAAGCAGGTTCTCTCCAAAAACGGTGGTCTCCCGGACTTTACCCTGGGCCCACATCACATATTCATCTCCGTCCCAAGCACCGTCTACCCAGATATGCTCAGCTGGTATGTTGCCGATGCGGCCGTGCTGACCAAGGGTTTCCCCTTCATCGACACAAGCGGGACCGATGTTCCTCAATCCGCAGGTTGCCAAAAGTCCACCGGAAAAGCTCCGGAGCCAGCCCTGCCCCTCGGGCTCATAGTACCACGGACCTACATCCCCGGTGGAAGAACGCCATGCAAGGGGCTGCCCTCGATATTCAGCCATGGATATATCCAAGGCCCGGCTCAGGACCACATCAAAATTAAATCCGGTACCTGTGCGGAACTGGGCTATTTCCACCCCAGCCTGCCGCCCTTCTGCCAGGACGAAGCGCCGCACTCCGCCGATCTGCTGAATGTCCCCGATGTAACTCAGCAATTCTTCCCGCGTCCACTTTCGGCCAAACAGATTTGCCATCATCAAACCCCCTTAGAGTTGGAAGCTGGCGCCCCTACGCGCCTATTATTGTTCCAAGAGCCACAGCCTCAAGGCTTGTCCCTTGGTTAAGCTCGGATCTAAAAGAAAGGTCTAGCTCCAGGCTAGACCTATACCATTAATTTTAGAAAATAGGGATGCGGAGACCACCCCAGGTGATAACATCACCATCGTTGGTATGGTAGTCTACCTGAATAAAAACTAAAGCTGCCTCTAGGCCTCCGATGAGATAACCGTTGAAGAGTGCACCTTTGCTTAAGTCTAGACCCACGCCTCCGTAAAGATTGGCGTAGTCCAGGCCGATGGGGATCCGGTAAACCCCCTCAACGCTCAAAGGAGGGTCCTCCTTCACCTGCGCATGGAGAGCCACGTATACGTTGGGCATGACCCGATAGCGCAAGCCCAGCTTGACCCCATCTTCATACATGCCCAGATCTCCAAACAAGGTCGCCGGCTGATCCATCTTTTCCATCGACAGCTGCATACCCAATCGGTAGTCGGTGGGTTCATCTGCCAATGCGGTTCCGGCAATTGCCCAGAGGGTCAAGCAAACCAAAACAGAAAGCAGCAACCAGCGTTTGCTCATTCCTCCACTCCTCTCGCTCCTTGTTCCTGGTTTTCCCTTTGCTATTCGCTGTTCATCATATTAATTCCTGTTGGAACCATTGGTCTATCTCTGAAACATTAGTCCGGCAGGTTTATCGATCCCGATGTGGAATACCTAGATAGTTTTCCGGCAGTTATCAATGCATTTATTCAGACCAGTAGGTGATGCCAATGTCTTTTGTCAAGATCATCGTTAACCCAAGGGCTGGTAGGGGCCGTGCCCTCAAGGTACTAGATAGAGTAAAACAGGTACTGACACAAGCCGGCTGGCAGTACGAGACTGCCCTCACCCAGGCTCCCGGCCATGCCATAGAGATAGCCCGGGACAGCGCCGAAGCAGGGCTGCCCTTGGTTGCCGCCATCGGCGGTGATGGTACCGTCAATGAAGTCATCCAGGGAGTCAGCGGGACAAATACTGCCCTGGCCATCATCCCCGGCGGCACCGGCAATGATCATGCCCGTTCTCTAGGCATCCCCCTAGCGCCGGAGAAGGCCGCTGAGCTTTTGTGGCAGGGGAAGATAATCAATATGGATGTGGGCGTGGAGCGGGACAGGCTGTTTGGTTGCCTTGTCTCTATCGGTTTTCCGGTGGATGTTATAGATCACACCAATAAGAAAAAGCAGGTGATCAAAGGATCTTTGGCTATTCTCGCTTCGGTTTGGCAGACTTTAAGGAATCTTAGGTATTATGATGTCACCATAACCCTCGATGACCGCTCTATTTCCGCCACCACCTGCGGGATCTTTGTCCTCAATACCCCCTCAGCGGGGGGAGGTCTGCGCTTTTCACCTAATGCCGATATTACCGACGGCCTCCTGGATGTGGTGGTCATCGGCAAGATTTCTGTATGGGACCTGATCTTTACCCTGCCCCAGGTGTATACAGGCAGCGGCAGACACCTGAGCCATCCAGCGGTGGATTTCTACCGATGCCGCAAGATCCGCATCGAATCTCCCGAACCCCTGCCCAAGATGTTCGATGGTGAGATCATCGGGCAGACACCGGTGGAGGCTGCCCTACAGCCCCGAGCTCTCAAGGTGGTGGCACCGGTAACTCACCCAGCAGAGGGACAGCCGGTTTCAGTCGGCCTGGAAACCTCTGCCACCGCCGCACTGCCGGTGGCTACTCTTCTGGGGCTATAATCAAATTCCCTCCATGCTCCCGGATCGCGGCAGCCATGGCGGGATCAATTCCCGGATCGGTAATAATCTTGGTGAAGGCGCTGACATCCTCTATGCGGGCAAAGGCCTTGTGTCCGAGCTTGCTGCTGTCAACTAGGGCTATCTTTTCTTTAGCGGCGCCCAGCATCGCCTTCTTGAGCT